>JBCECD010000339.1:0-5135 GCA_039206745.1 Bdellovibrio sp.
CGACCAAGGCCTTCACCACGCAACTGGCGGGCCTGTTCCTCCTGACGTTGGCGCATTTCATCCCTCGCTGTTTTCATCTCATCCAAAGCAGCTTTAAGCTGCCCTCGGTCTTTGGCTGTAGCAATGAGATTATTTTCAAGTTTTGCTCTCTCCGCAGACAGCACTTCCACTTGACCTTTTTCACGGGCAATTTCTTCGTTCAAAGATTTCACTGCTTCTTCGTGTTTTGATTTGGAAACACAGGCTGTCATACCCAAAGCCGCTATCAGCACGGCTATTTTCATTTGTCGCATTCTCAGAACCTCCGTATTCAGTATTCAACGATAGATCCCATTGTGTAATTGATTGCATGCAGATTCAAGGAGTTCTCAGTCAGACCAAGGTCTGGAAATTAAGCTCCTTCTGCACTTCTTCCGATATGTTTTCCTATGAAATCTTCTGCTTTTTTAGCGTTTCGACCTATGGGTGCGATCGCTTTGTCCTTTATTTTAATTTGCTGCCAAAGCACTTCTCATAGAATGCCTGCGTCCACATCAGCCACTCCGGAAATCGAAAGCTTTGTTTCCAATCTCTATCGTTTAAAATTAGAAGATCAGTTGCTTCAAGAAAGTGTAGCGAATGCTCAAAAAGTTTTGCAGAAAGAAGGAAATACCGAGCCCCCCATCAACTCAGAACCCTCTATGGAGATTAAAAAATACGCCGCTTTATTGAAGAAACACCAAAAGAATCTCAAAAATATTGAGTCTCAATATGATAAAGCCCAAGCTTTTTTTGATAAAACTGCTGAAGTCTCCCCTCTGTCAATGGCCGCTTTCGATTCAGTAAGCTGGCGCAACCAAAAGCAAGTTTTATTACTGAATGATCCTCATTCCAAAAGTTGGGTTTTTAATATGGATCGCAATCACGCTCAAAGTTATGAAATCGAAATTCAAAGTCGGCTGATCAGCTCTCAAGATCCCTACGAAGAACGCAAAAAAGAGACTCTTTCCGGCACGGTTTCATGTGATGGACCTTTTGAGATTCGTAGTTTAATCAAAACATATAAATATCGGGCAAATAAAAAAGCCACTTTAAAAATTTATGACAGCAAGTATGATGGCAACAGAATTATCCTTCGTCCTGCCTCTCAAGTTAAAGAGTGTATTTTACAGGTGAAGGACTCCCACTCCCAACTGTCCCAAAAAGTGGTTTTGCGCAGCAATATACAGCCTTATCAACATCTGCATGACCTTATTGAGGCCTGCATTTTGCCACAGACTCATCAATTAAATTCTCTGCAAAAAATTTTCCTAACAGATCAATACAATTCAATGACCTGCCCCCAGCCGGTTTCTCAGATCGTCAGCCTGACCGAGGCTATTGACTCCCTCAAATCCAAGGCGGAATTACTGTTGGGACAACCGCTGAAGGATTTCGTCATTAATAATAGAGATCCTTATGTCACTCTGGATTTTTCCAAGGCGCCCTACTTTGATTCCATTTACGTCTCTTATCTAGTTTTTCGTGCTGACTTTTTCGGAACTCTGATGGCTCGTCTCTTAGACTATCATGCCCAAAGAGGGACCAAGGTCAAAATTATGGTGGCCGGCGTGATCGCCTTGGAAAAAGACGAAAAGCTCCTGCGTGCTTTAACACGCAAAAATCCAAATATTGAATTGCAGGAGTTTAAATATCAAGTCCCCAAAGGCGGTGATCTGCTTCAGCACTTTGACAGCATTCACCGGTCTATGCATGTGAAGATGTTTCTGACTCTCTCCAAAAGAGAGCCCTCTCTTAATGCTGTATTCATTGGTGGTCGCAATATTCATGACGGCTTTATCTTTAATCAGGCCTATGACTATCCCTATCCCGATATGGTGAACTATGTACGCGGCGACGAGAGCTTCGTACACTGGCGTGACTTCGAATTTAAAATCTCTGATGTGAGTTTTGTCGAGAAAACGGCGGCGCATTTCCTGACAGTATGGGATCGCGATGCCGTGACCATGCAGTTTCGGAGTTTGAATGTCAATATTCCACTGAGGAAAGAGATTTCCCCAGACTACTTTAATCAATCAACACCACTGATTCGTCACTATGTATCAGTGCCTTTTAAAGATGAAGGAGCTCTGCTGAAGCTCTATGTGCAAATGTTAGACAGCGCTCAGAAGAGTATCATGATATCCACTCCCTATTTTCGCCCGCCAGACCCTATTGTTGAAGCCATTGAAAGGGCTGCTGCTCGAGGTGTTGATATCACTGTTCTCACTCGTTTGGACCTTAAGGGTGATACTATTGATTGGCTCCTAAGCGAATCAAACAAACCAACCGTGAACAAGCTCTTGGGGCGCTTGCGAATTTTTGAGTACACTGAGCCGAAGGTGATTTTACATTCAAAAATTGTCCTGATTGACGGCGTTTTTTCATTCTTAGGATCAGTGAATTTCAATAAAAGAAGCTTCATTCACGATACAGAAAACGGGGTTATGATTTACAGCCCCTCTTACAACAAAGAGATGACTCAGATTTATAATCAGTATCTACAGGATTCTCGCCTTATCGACGAAAAACTCAGTCGCAATTATTTCAAGGCTTTGCTGCTCAAGATATTCGACACCCAGTTTTAACCTTGTCCAATTGCAGCAGGAGAGCGAGCAGATTGATATCATTTGAGTCTGCTCTGAGAAGTCGATAAAGTGCAATCATGAAAAAAGAGACATCTACCCCAAAAGCTCCGCAAAAATTAAAAAATCTCGAACTGCATGGCGATATTCGCGTGGACCCCTTTTTCTGGCTGAGAGAAAAGGAGAATCCGGAGACCTTGAAGTATCTCAAAGAAGAAAATGCTTACTATGAGCAACACATGAAGCCTTTATCGGGTTTTAAGGATCAGCTTTTTAAGGAGATGAAATCTCGAATCAAAGAAGATGACTCCTCTGTTCCTTCTCCCTATGGAGAATATCTCTATTACACTCGCTACAAAAAAGGAAAGCAGTATTCCTTTGAATGTAGAAAGCCTAAAAATGGTGGCAAAGAAGAAATCATTTTAGATAAAAATCTTTTGGCCAAGGGAAAGAAGTATTGTGATATCTCAGCAGTGAAAGTAAGCCCTGAGCACGACATCATAGCGTACGGGGCCGATTTTGATGGATCGGAACGCTATACTCTCTACTTTAAAGATCTCCACACTGGCAAACTACTAAAAGACGCTATTCCCAATTGTTATGCTTCCTTTTCATTTGCGGAAGACAATGAAACTGTTTTTTATGTGCGCTTGGATGAGAATCTGCGTCCTTATCAAGTGTATCGTCATAAGTTGGGAACTTCTACAGAACAAGATCAGTTGATCTTCCAAGAAAAAGACCCTCAGCACTTTGTGAGCGTGAGTAAGTCGGCCACCAATAATTTTATTTTCATTGGCAGTCACGGCAAAATCACCTCGGAAGTTTGGTACTTGGATGCTCATAATCCAACTTTCCCAGCCAAATGCGTTCAACCCCGTGTTGACGGCCTGGAGTACGATGTTGACCACAGGGGTGATCTATTTTGGATCTGCACCAATTGGAATGCGCAAAATTTTAAAATTATGACGACCACCTTGCTGGAAACAGGAAAAGATCACTGGAAAGATTTTATTCCTCACAAACCCGAGGTTTTTATCGGAGGCTTTCACCTTTTTAAAGACTTTTTGGTTTTAGGTGAGAGAGAGAATGGACTTCCGCAAGTTCGTATTTATGATTTTAAAAAAGAAAAGGATCATAAAATTCAATTTAAAGACGCCGCATTCAGTGTGAGTGTCATGAACGACAATTATGAATATAAAACGGACGCTCTGCGCTTGGGCTACTCGTCGCCCATCACCGCTCCCTCTGTTTTAGAATATAATATGCGCACCAAAGTCACCAAGACTCTCAAGACGAAAGAAATTAAGGGACACAAGGCTTCCAACTATATCTGTGAACGCGTGTGGGTGACTGGCCATGACGGCGTGAAAATCCCCTTGGTATTAACTTATAAAAAGGGACTGAAAAAGAATAAAAGCAATCCAACCTATCTCTATGGTTATGGTTCTTATGGGGCCATCATTCCTGATGCATTTCCCGAGAGGCGTGATATTTTCCGCCTCGTAGATCGCGGTTTTGTCTATGCCCTGGCTCACATCCGAGGCGGCGGAGAGATGGGCCGTCATTGGTATGAAAATTCCAAGTTCTTAACCAAGACCAATACCTTTAAAGACTTCATCTCATGTGGTGAGTATTTAAAAGACAAAGGTTATTGTGCCCCTGACAAGCTGGTGATCGCCGGCGGCAGTGCCGGTGGCATGCTGGTCGGGGCTTGCATGAATATGCGACCAGATCTTTTTAATTTAGTCATCGCTCATGTGCCTTTTGTCGATGTGGTTAATACCATGTTGGACAAGGATCTACCCCTCACTCAAATGGAATATAAAGAATGGGGAAATCCTGAAGACAAAGAATATTACTTCTATATGAAATCTTATTCTCCCTATGACAACGTAGAAGAGAAAGACTATCCCACGTTGTATGTGACCTGCGGTCTCAACGATCCTCGCGTCACCTATTGGGAGCCGGCCAAATGGGTTGCAAAACTGCGCGATAAAAAAACTGATAAAAACAAAATTCTTTTCAAAACAAATATGGGAGCCGGTCACTTCGGAGCCTCTGGACGCTTTGATCATCTTTATGAGAACGCTGAGGAGTATGCGTTTATTCTTAATCACTTTGATATAAAAAAGTAGCACTTAAGGCGAAGATCCCAGACCTTCGCCTAAGGCATGAATATGCCGTTATTATAAATAACAGATCTGTGTAAAATTTAATTACTCATGTTGAATGTGTATGAATTCACTTCTTATTCCAAATACCTTAAAGCGTTGACTCAAAAAGGCGAGCGCCCCTTTACAGTTTCCGCCTTGGCTCAGTTTGCCGGTGTGCAAAGACCTTATCTCTCAAATGTCCTGGCGGGCCGAGCCCATTTGAATGCAGAACAGGGGTATCGCCTAGGTGAGAAGCTGCGCTTTGACGACAAGGCTCAAACTTATCTTTCTTTACTCATTGAATACGAGAGAGCTTCCGAACAAAAGTATAAATCTTTTCTTTTCAGTAAAATCAAGGAACAGAGGGAAAGCGCTCTCA
>JBCECD010000340.1:0-5124 GCA_039206745.1 Bdellovibrio sp.
CCCAACTCCAGCCAACGACGGATCAGAGTGTAATCCTGTGCGGAGAGTTGCCATTTTGATTCTTTGGGGGGCATGGTCTTTTTCATTCCGCCATGATCCAAGTCGAGTGATTCTTTAACCTTATTGAGGGTCTCGACAATCTCTTCTCGGGAAGAACCATAGGGAAACTTCGAGAGACTTCTTATTGTCGCTCCTTGAGAGTCGTGACAGCTGTCACAGCTTTTGAATAAATTGCTGACACGACGGCTGATAATTTGAGCCTGGGACAGGAGAAGAGGCTTTTGTTTAAATTCAGGTAGTGTTGTCAGATGTGCAATAAAATCTTTTGGACGTCGACCGACCTGATTAAAAACTCTGACAAGATCTTCCATCATATCCTGGGAGATCGGCACATCTTGCCCAACGTACCAGCGCCAAAAGTGATTGACCTGACATTCGGCATACTCAGGTTGACGAGTGATTTGCTCGGCCATATCCCCGAATCCCTGCAGTGGGATGTCGACCTTTCGCCCCTGAGTTCCTTGATAGCGAAGAGCTCCAGGGCTAGGGCGACCGCCGAGAGTGGTTTGGGAAAGGGCAAAGACTTTTCCGAGGGGATCTAATTTGTAATGACACTTCATGCAGTCAGCTTGCTCGCCATGAATTGTCGCGGCCAGAGAACCGCGAATGCTTTCCTCGGTATTGCGATGAGAGGGAAGGAGGATGTCGAAATCACGTTTTTCAGTTTCTGAATTCGCAGGGGGAGCTGTGGCCACCATGGAGTCGCATAAAAATATACGAAAGACCGCCGCTGCACGACGACGGTTTTTATTGAGAGCGGTATTGGCGTAACGGTGAAAGAAACGAGGGGTTGTGATAATGCCAGCCACTCTCTGTTCGTTCTCTGAAAAGGTGATCTCGGATATTTTTGAATCTTCTTGAAGAAGAATTTGTATATCGGTGGGAGATGAAAAGTTTTTATCTAAGGCCCGAAAGAAGACATTATTTTTATTGGGACTGAAGTATTCTTTATAGGACTTCCCGGTAAGAAGAGTATCCCAGTTAAGATTGTTATCAATGATATTTTGAATAAAGAAATTATAAGATGAAGGACTCATGTCGGAAGTGTTATATTGCATGGATAGAGGCTCTATCTGGGGAATCAGATAAAACAACTCATCGACCTTAAATTTAAGTTTAGATGAAAATTTGGGGTCTTGCAGGTACTTTTGAGTTATCTGTTTTAAAAAAGTCTCTTCATTTTTTTCGTGTTTAGCCTGTTCCAGCTGCTGTCTTTCTTCGAGAGAGGGCGGTTCTCCTTTGAGAGCCCTGGAGAGCTTCATGAGTTGAGTATCATAGCTGGAGGTTTGAGACCACGCTGGCAAGCCCATTCCGTTGATAAAAAGCAGAACCAGACTCCACTTTTTCATTAAAGCACCTCTTTTAACGAGGGGCTTATTAAATAAAAAAAGAACAGGCTTCCTGGCAGTGATTGAGAGGGATAGATTGGCTTTTTGTTGAAAAAATTTTTATTAGATTGAGCAGCCCGGAGATCATTTGTAGCTTTTGCTGTGGAGGCTTCAAAAGTGGCCTGACATATTTGGTTGGCAGAGTCTCGATAGCTAAAGGTGATAATTTGACCCAAAGGAGGGGGGAAGGTGGTGCTTTCTACTTTTTCAAAAATAAGAGTTGTTCCATTTTGAACTTGTAATGTGATGTTTTTAGCGACTCCGGCACCTTGATTTTCATTTGCTCCGGTCTCTTCGTTTTGTTGCATGGCCTCCGAATCAATACTATCTATAATAAGTTTGTTAGATTTTCCCGGCACCCAGTCTAAGTTATCACAGATAATGCGATCTGGTTTGCTGTTGAACTGCTGTTGAAAGATATTCTCGTGATGAGCTATTGTCCAAAATATAAAACTTTCATCACTAAAAGGGACCCGTTGGGTGCTGTCACTATTTTGATAAAAGAGAACCACTTGACCAACGCGGGACTTATCAGGATGCTGAACCCACTCAAGAGTGCGGCGAGTAGGAGCGAAGGAAATTTCCCATTTGCAGTTTGCCAAAACTTGCTTTGCATCACAGGTGTTTTCGATCTGTCGGAGAGGTAGAGTCGTGGTGGTTACGGGGCCAATAGCATCAAACAGGGATGCGATACGACCATCGCCATAGTCAATAATATAACCCTGCTGTGTACTCGTGATTTTAGGAGGGGCTTTCTCTTCAATAGAAAGACTCCCGCCGTCTTCCGCGCGGCCTGTTGAAGCAATAAGTAGAATTAAAAAAAGGCTTTTCAGCATAAGCAGGTGGAAGTGCAGATTTCGGACCATTATGGGAAGCAATGTATGCAGTTTGAGATGTTTATAATCTGGTCATGTTTACTGGAATTGTCACTTTGGCCGGGATCAAGTGATTTTCGGTAATAAAAATCAATCTGCTAATCGGCGCGCTAACCGTGCGCCGCAGAACCGCAGCGGTTGTAACAATATAATATGTATAATAACGTCTAATCCAAGGAGAGGGAGTTGCATGAGAAAAACTGTTTTTATTATTGGTTTAACAGTTCTCGTGCTCGGTGGTTTTTTCGTTATGAAAAAGAGATCCCTGGAAAAGAGCCAAGAAAGACTCACCACTGAGGTGGTAGCACAAGATAAGAGGCAGGAAATGGGGCTGACACCTCAATCTGCTTTGTCTCAGAATAGCGAAGATCAATCAGAAGACTTTATTGAAGCCAGCCCCGAGGGGTTGATGGTAGAATCTGCTGCGAAAAGTGAAGTTAAGTCTCAAGGAAATCAGCAAGAAGTCAGGTATAAAGTTGAAGAGGGCCTGGCAATTATAAATGAAGATATTGTTGTGGGAGTCCCCGAGGGTGGTCGTCTTGAGGGACGTGTTCAGTTGGAGGAGATCAGGCTTTGGCCTCAGGGGATAGTGCCTTTTCATATTCAGGCAGACCTAGATCAAAAAGAACGCGTTATCGAGGCGCTGGCATTTTTCTCAGACACGCCGATTCAGTTTGTCCCTTATGAGGGGCAGGAGGATGTTTTGGTTTTTGAAAGTGCCAAAGGAGGTTGTCGCTCTTATCTTGGCAAAGTCGGGGGGAAACAACCGGTGTGGATTTCTCCGGGCTGTTCTTCGCGTGATATTGCTCATGAGATCATGCATGCTTTGGGTTTTATTCATGAGCAAAATCGTTCAGACCGTGATGCTCATGTTGAAATTGTTTGGCGCAATATTCAAAAAGGGTCCGAGCATAATTTTGAGATATTCCCCGCTTCTCTCATGAAAGTCAGTGGAGTGACTCCGTTTGATTTTGAATCCATCATGCTCTATCAAAGCACTGTCTTTTCCAAGAATGGCGAGGCGGTTATAAAGTCACGTGAAGAAAGTAAAGTCATTGCTCCCAGCGCTCGTTTGAGTGTCTCCGATCATCTGCGCCTGGATAAGATTTACGGCTCCTCGTTATAAATAGTCGCTTCTAAAAAGCTAAAAAAGAGAGACGGGGCTCCCTAAGAGAGGAGCTTTGGAGAAAGGTCTCTTCGGAAGATCAAAAGTCGCTGAGAAAAAGCATCTTCGAGGTGATATCGGCGCTTAAAATACGAAAAAAACAGCTATTCGTATATCAATAGAAGTTTATCTTTCATTAACCTTATAAACTCCTACTAACGTCTCATATTAAGACGAAAATATAATGATTTTCATGATATTGTTAAAAAGCTGTTATGATTGTGCTGGATAGAACGTTTTTTTGGGGGCTTTGTGACAAAGTTAAGAGGGTTTTTCATCATTTTTTGTGGACTTCTTGTTCTGACAGCCTGTTCTCCTGATTTATCTTATGACGACACGCCTGAGACAGCAACTCACCAGCCAGAGAGTTCCTCCGCCTATGTGGAGTTGTCTTCTCCTACTGAGAATGTGGTTTTTAAAGTTGGTGACTCCAGTGAGTTGAGAACGATCCCTTTACACGGTGTATGTTCAGGAGAGGTGTTCGGTATCGTCTCAGCGGGAACACTGACGGTGAGTTGTGTGAAGGGAGTCTTGAGTGGAACATGGGTGATTCCTGTTGCGACGTCAGGGGAACTCACTATTAAGTTAATGGTGGACGGATATGAGTTCAACCGTGCTGTGATCATTGAAGGATGCCCTGAAAACTTTGTATTGGTTCCTGCTAACTCTGCGATGGGAACCACGTCTTTTTGTGTTGCTAAATACGAAATGAAAGCCGCGCATTTGAATGGTGTGGCTATTGATGATGGGAACAATGGAAATGTGGCTTTGGATGTGAACACCACGAGGGCTCAGTCGCGTCCTGATGGAACTCCCTGGACTCGTATTACTCATGCTCAAGCTATTGATAAATGCCAAGAGATGGGTTCTGGTTATAGTTTTATCACTCTTCAGCAGTGGAATGCTTTAGCTCGTCATATAGAATCGGTGGGAGCGAATTGGACCGGTGGCTCTGTTGGTGTTGGCATGCTTTATCGAGGTCATACAGATGGAGTGGTGGACGTCAATGCGGTGAGTGGTGGGTATTCGTATTCTTCTTTAGCGACGCTGGCGGCACCGGATGATGATGAGTTGGGATATATGGGGACGGGGAATAATTCCTCTCAAGCTGCGGGAGCAGGTAGAGAGCAACGCAGAACTCATTTCCTGCCCAATGGAGAAGTAGTTTGGGATCTCAGTGGCAATGCTCGCGAAAGAGTTGATGCGGACGGCTTGGGTGGAACGATTTCTTACACGGGACCTGGTTCTTCTGGTTATCAGACATTCACATCGGCGGCCTTATTGGCTGCGATCTCCACGATGGTCACGACGAACGGAGTTTTTATTCCCGCTGAGTGGATTCAGCCGGCGTTGCCGTACTCCACTTATGAGAATGGAGCTGGTCAATTTTATCTGAACAGCGGTCTGCGTTCCGGTAAAGTCATCACGCGCGGGGGAAATTTTGCTGCCAATAACCATCGTGGCATTTTTGGTGGAGATATCGATAATGACAGCTCCACGAGCAGTTCCAGCGGGGGCTTTCGCTGTGTCTATGTTTCGCCATAAATTCTATCGATCGGTTGTGAAGTCATTTTAAGTTTTGCAGTGCCGATCTCTTTAAATTTCAAATTTTATTTCTTAGTTGAAGGAAGTGGAT
>JBCECD010000341.1:0-5091 GCA_039206745.1 Bdellovibrio sp.
ACGATCCAGAGTTGGGAAGATTTATCAGTGAGGATCCTATTGGGTTTGGTGGGGGGGATTATAATCTGTTTCGGTATGTTGCCTCAGATCCGATCAATCATATCGATCCTAGCGGAAAGATCTGCTTTGCAGTCAGAGGAATTACAAAAATCGGGGAGCTATTCCTACTTGCGTTTGAGAAAAACAGATTGGTTAATGAGTACAACAGCATTTCCGAAAACAATTGCTCGTCTTCAGCACAAACGGACCGGAAAAATGTCATTTCAAATCGTGTCAACGAGATCGATAAGATATTTAACAACCGAAGTTCACTTCATGGTTTTATTGGAGATGTTTTGGATTCATGTAATGATACAGGAGTCTATGGGCCAGACAACATCCAAGTGGATGGGATTTAAAAGGTAGAAGTTATGAATAAAAGATCGCCTCAGTTCCAACTACTTATTTTTTTAATACCAGCTTGCTTTGGAGCTTGGGCCGCATTCGTTTTGCCCCGATTTGAAATTTTTGGATCTCTGGTGATAACCATTGGGATTGTGGGAGGCGTTGCGATTATATGGGCAAAGCTCAGCGAGAAACAACGAACAAGAAAAATTGTTAGATGGGGCTTTGCCCAAATGACCATTGCGGAAAGAGTTTTATATGTCAGCGGCTACGGTATGTTACTGCTTTCCATCGCAGTCTTAACTCTGTATAGGAGTGGAGTTATGTAAATGTGTGGGCGTACCCAAAAAATTGCTAAAATTTTTCTGACAAAATTAGGACGGAATCATGGAGAAGATCTTTAATACCTAAAGTCTTTGCGTGAGGCATTCGTTTGCCTAAATCCTCTAGGGAAATTCCATTATCGGGCCGAGCGATCTGTAAAAAGCCTGAATCGCTGATAATTGGAGATGCAAACGGGCTCAAAAAATTTCTAAAAATTTTCTGGGAAAATCAATCCTGACCAAATCAGTCAGGATTGATGAATAGCTGGATTAGGATGCACAGGCCATTCTGACGATCTTTGCAATCGTCTTTAGGCTCGGATTGCCTTTATCTGATAAGGCTTCATACATTGTTCGTTCTGACAGTCCGTGAGCCTTTGCCGCTTTGGTTTTCACCTTTGCTTCCAAGTGGGCCATCAGGATTTCTTTGAAAGAGTCGATGTCCTCGTCCTTCAAAGCTGAAAAAAGGGCCTGTCCTAGTTTGCGCTCATCCAAAAGTTCATCGGTTGGATGCCAACCTTGAGTTTTAACGCTGGATTTGAGCGTCACGAACTCAGGCTTATCAACCGAGGAGGCTTTTCGCTTTTTTGATGTCTGCTTTTTGGCCATGTTTCGTTCCTCCAATTAAAACAACGATTCTCTTTCGGTCCAGATACGCGAAATACACTCTTAGACCGATTTTCCATTTCAATTCAAAAACGCCGTCGCCAACCGATTTGACAATGCCAAAATGGCCAGCGGTCTCGATACGGCTGAACTCCATACAACCTATTATGCAATATACCGCATACAAAGGCAACGTAATTTTATGCGGTATATTGCAGTATTTTAATGACTGAGATTTTAAGGACTTAGCGGAGGGTTTTCTCATTTTGGCACATCTGTTATCGTGCCAGTGTTTTTGCATAATACTCTAAACTACCGCAATTTTATATATTTAGCATCGTGATCATTTAAATCATTAGTATTAGGTCCATGGTCACTGTCTCTTGATAAAACCTGAAAATGTATGAACTTGTTGTTAGGCCAATCATAGATAACTAATTTTCTATTAGGAAATCTATCTAAAATGAAATCTTGAAGTAATACTCCCTTCATAACTCCAAAAAAATGAGACGCGCCGCCTATGATAATTCCTCGCCCTTGGTTAGGAAGCCGGAGTGTCCATTTTAGATTTCTCCAGCCATTTGAAAAAGGTGCTCCATAGGCTGCCTGTTCTTCCGGTACATCTAACGCAATGATTTTAGAGCCTTCTCTCATTGCAGATAAAATATGATCAAACATTATTTGGAAAGACATTCGATCTGAAGGATTTGACCCAAACTGAAGCCATGGGGTCCAGCTTCGATCTAACGAACTCCTGATTTTATCTATAGATTGTGCCTTAGATTTTTGTGATTGAGTGGGGCTTGCAATATTATTTAGGTCTACTTGAAGATCTTGCATAAACATTTCGACGCCAACCCACTTCCATGGAAGCGCTGTTAAAGCATCCCCTAGAATTATTTTTGATTTTTTTTCTCGATGTGCATCGGGAATAATAAATATCAAATTCTTATCATCTAAATACCGAAGATCGGGGTCGGTTGTACGAATTGAATACCACTGCTTCTGACTTTTAATGCCCAACTCATAAACTGAATTTTGTTCGCTGAAGCGTTCACCAAAGAAATTGATCCCGTCTATATTATGATCTTTGTTAAGTGTCTTTTTAGGTTTGTACAAATATACTGCATGGCCTTTGACAATCTTTAAAATAATCCTTTCGGGTGTCTCGGCCTTTACAGCGAGATCGTCTATGGCGTTCTTACAAGTTCCCGCAAATGAGTGGCTTCCTAACAAAAGAAATAAAATAAAAATTCTTTTCATATATTTTCTTCTTTAATATCGTTCCAAATGTTGTGAGATTTATTTCCCTTTATTCAACTAGAATAGCATTTCGGATGCTTCATAATGCGAACGTCGTACCAATCCTCAGCTACACATAAATTCGTTTTAAAGGCAAAAAGGGTGCATAAGAACTTTACAAAGTGACACTGAGAGTCGTCGAACTTTTTGGCGTGCAGTTTTTTTGATGACTCAAGTTCATCGCACTGAAAACTCATCAAATCCAACACACTCTATCTACTTTTTCGGTGTCATTTATTTTGAAGCAATTCGTGTGGTCAAAGCAGAAGCATGATATAAACAAAACCATGATACAAAAGTTCCCCCCATGGCTCCATTTTCTTGCAGCGCTTGTTGTCCTCGTTCTACTCAACTTTCTCTGGTACATTTTTGCTGAATCCGAGCCGCCTCTTTCTCTGTCGCGAGAACAAATTCTCGCCATTGAGCACTCGCAAAACATCTACAAGGCAGAAGGAAGGGGCACCTCCTATGTAAAGTATCTGGGAGAAGTACAGTTAATTCTCGAGAATGAGAATTCCCCAGCATTTTTGGTCTTTCGCGGGACAGCCAGGACTCCTGCTGAGTTTCTCAGAAATATTCACCTGGTTCCTTTTCTGGCGATGTGTTTGCTGTCACTGATCCTGGCCGCTATTGCTATTCAACTTCCTCCTGCAAGCTGGAAGAGGAAAATAGCTTTGGTCATTGTGTATATCGTTGTCTATTTTCTTAATACAGCACCGGACTTCCGTATTGATACAAAATATCAGGAGTCTTCGGACCTGCTTATGCAAGAGCTTCTGAAAGACCAAAATGCAGAAAGCTTTGCGGATCTTCTGCAAAAGAAAAACATTTCTAAGCTTTATTTCACCGGTCATAGCAAGGCGGGAGCTGAGGCGACCTTGCAGTATCTAAAGTATAAAGACACCCTAAAGGCGATGAATATCGAGACTCATCTTATGACCATTGGAGCGGCCCCTGCTGCCAAACAAAATGGAGAGGATCCCCAAGCAACACAGTTTGTTTTTGTCACGGACTCAGCCCAGCTCCTGAATCCCAATGTCTATTGGGGAGAGAGAATTCTCAGAACCCCACCGGCAACGTGCTATTTTTTATTCTATGTTATCTTACCCTTTGTTTTCTTTTCCGCCAGCTTGAGCGTCGTCTTCTCTAATACCTGGCACCGTCCTTCGTGGAGAAAGGTGTGGATATTGGGATTAACCCTTCCAGTGATGATCATTGTTACCCACCTCTGCCTCACGCATCCAGCGGGAAAATACGTGGAGTATGTCCATAAGCACAATTCGGAGGCACGAAAATAGATCCGACCAAATTCGCGACTACCGCGAAAATGGTCTTGACCAAATTCGCGACTACCGCGAAAATGGTCAGACGTGGAGGTGGTGCCTATGGACCGTTATATTTACAAAGATATTAAGGACTTGGCTCTAAAAAGACAAAAGATGGTCTTTGTTTCGGGGCCACGGCAGGTTGGAAAAACCACCTTAGCCAAAAGCTATGGAAAAGAATTTGATGAGGTTTCATATAGAAATTGGGACGAAAGTCAGTTCCGTAAATTGTGGACCAAGGCTCCCAATGAGGTTCAAAACGTATTCAACTTGGAAAAAACCAATAACCACCGGCTTTTGATTTTAGATGAGATTCACAAGTCAAAAGGTTGGAAGCAAAAACTGAAGGGTATTTATGATGAACTCGGAGCAGAGATAAATATCATTGTTACAGGTAGTGCGCGCTTGAATGTTTTTAAAAAAGGTGGCGACTCTCTTTTGGGGCGATATCTGAACTTCCGTCTTCACCCTTTATCTTATGGAGAGCTTCTCGAAGAGCCGTCGCAAGCACCCGAGGCTTGGAAAAAAGGCATTCTGGGAGGAGGTGCCCGTCAGCGCAAGCAGAGCATTCTCGAAAAGCTGCTGAAGTTCAGTGGCTTTCCTGAGCCGTACTTCTCTCATTCAGAGAAAATACTCAATATCTGGAGAAGGGGACGCACAGAAAAAATTGTCAGGGAAGATCTGAGAGACCTCAGCCGACTGCCTGAACTCAGCCAGGTGGAGATGCTGGCGAGCTTGCTACCTTCCAAAGTGGGCAGTCCGCTCAGTGTGCAAAGCCTTAGAGAGGATCTCGAGGTCGCTCATGATACAGTCACGCGTTGGCTTAAGTATTTGAACGAATTGTATTACTTTTTTGAGCTTAAGCCCTGGACGAAATCCATTCCTCGATCTTTAAAAAAAGAGGGCAAAATATATCTTTACGACTGGACTGAAGTTGAAGATGCGGGCGTAAGATTTGAAAATATGCTGGCCTGCCATCTTATAAAAGCCTGTCATTATTGGACAGATACTGGAGAGGGAGACTTTGACCTCTTTTATTTGCGGAATAAAGAGAAGCAAGAGGTGGATTTTTTAATCTCAAAAAATAAAAAGCCCTGGCTGATGGTGGAAGCAAAAAAAGGCTTGATCGCGAAAGATCGAGCGGCTTGCTC
>JBCECD010000342.1:0-5066 GCA_039206745.1 Bdellovibrio sp.
CTGGGAGGTTGTGCAGCTTCCATTGCCCTCTTTGCAAGAGTTGCCTGGGCAATTTTCTTTATATGATTCTAAGCAGGTCTTTTTAAAATATTACTCCCCACAATCGCAGATATTAAATTTAAGGTCTGTTTCGGAAATAAATTCAGACTTAAATGATAAAATTGTTTTTGTAGGCTCAGAAGACAATCACTCGACATTTATAACCCTCCATCCATTTGGCCGCTTCAGTACAGAAACGGAGAAGTCCTCCCGCTATTACTTTTCAGAAATTAAATATCTGATGACGGTTTATCAAAACTTGAAAAATCTTGATTACATTCGAGTGCCCTCAGAAAAAGTCAATATCCTGTGGACCGCATTGTGGATGGCTTTGGGATTGGGCTGTCTTTTTTGGGGGGCTCATCGACCAGGACTGGTTTTCTTGGCACTTTTGGTTATTCCTCTTTGTGCTTTTGTGGTGAGCCTCTTTTTCTTTCGTTATTTCTCACTGAATTTAGAGAGCAGTCGCATTTTTATCGGACTGTTTGTTTTTCAATACCTAGGAGTGCCGATGTTATTTATCAAATATCAGCGGCGAGTGGATGCATTACGACTGGAGCAGGAAAAGACGTTTCGAGAGGAGAGATTTAAAACCAGACTCATTGCTAAAATTGCCAAGGCGGATATGACTCTAAAAATGGCAGCTAAAGTGTCCCATGACATTCGCAGCCCTTTAACGGCTTTGCAGATTGCTTCCAGTTTTCTTAAAGGGAAAGTGCCGGAAGATATGGAGTCACTCATTAAAGAGTCGACGGCTCGGATCAGGTATATTGCCGACGATATCCTGCAGGTTTATAAAGGCTCCAAGGAAGAGTCTGAAGATGCGATAAAAGTTAATTTGTCCATTTTGGTTGAGGAGCTTCTTCTGTCCTACAAACATTTGTATTCAGGTTTGCGAATTGAGAAAGATATTCCCCCTGATATTATTTGCGAAATGCCTCAGTACAGTCTGCAGCGGTGTCTTTCCAATCTTCTTAATAACTCAATAGAAGCTTTTGGCAATAGGACATCGGAGCAGGCTCACATCGAGATATCAGCCTTTTCCGATGACTCACATATAACCTTGCAGATAAGAGACAATGCTGGTGGAGTTGCGGAGCAGATTGTACCCCGACTTTTTCAGGAGAAGGCGACCTATGGAAAAAAAGAGGGAACGGGTTTAGGACTTTATCAAGTGCGCAAAGAGTTGGAGAATTACGGAGCCAGTATAGTTTATAAAGAGATTCCGGGAGGCGCCTGTTTTATTCTGCGCATGCCTCGAACTTTGGCCGGCATTCCCCTTGTTGTTTCCAAGAATATACTTCTGCTGGAGACGAACGAAGAAATTTCTCCGGTGCTGAAACAAAAATTGGATGAGCGTTTCAATCTTATAATTTGTAGGAGTGTTGATCAGGCCCAGCAGATTTTAAAGAAGAATACTGTTGATTTGTCGCAGTGGACAGTTGTAACAGATCTCACGTTAGGTTCTGATGAAGAGACCGGCTTTGATATTGTCAATCAAATGCATAGAGCTCGTCCCTTTAAAGTGGTGATGGTGACGTCATTAAGTGATCATCCGGACGTTCAGCAATTGGCTGAGAATTACGATATAACTCTTTTAAAGAAACGGCACCTCTCGCTTTTGAATGTTTCTATGAAGTAAGCAATTGTTTTCGGCTCCCCATCCACTCCCCGGAAACCTCCGGATGTAAAAACCATGAAAAGTGAAAGAGAACCTGGTCTGAAGCTTGCTGTGAGGAGCTTTGCCCTCGCGGAGTTCTTTAAGAGCCCTCTCCCTTCTTAGAAGGAAAGGAGGGGCCAAGTGAATCATAAACGCTATGATTTATTTCGGCAGATCTTGAAGTTACTTAAGGAAATTCTTCTGGTGATTCTAGCCCTGCTTAAAATTATCAGAGAATTTCTATAATGTGTTTTGTTCCAGGGAAAGGAGGCTGTAAAGTTGTCTTTTTTTGAGTCAGGACCGTTCCGGTATCTTCATCTTTCCAAGACGGACTGAAAATCCGAGGGAAGAGGTTCAGGGAGAGAGCTCCGCGAGAGGTCTTTTCCAACATTTGCTCTGCGTTATCGTGGGCTCAGAGTATCAAAAATAGAGTCAATGCGCTAGGATGCGGGCTTTTCAAGAGAGGTTCCTCCTATGCAGATTACAGGTGAAAATATCACTTTGGATAAACTTTATGAAGTGGCTCACAATCCGCAGATAAAAGCGGTTTTAGCGCCTGAGGCTAAAGAGCAAATGCAAAAGTCTCGCTCTTATATCGAAGGGCGCATTGCCAGCGGCGAAGTGATGTACGGTGTGAATACGGGGTTTGGTGCTTTCTCCTCTGTGAGAATTTCTGATTCAGAGATTGAACAACTGCAAAGAAATCTGATCCGCTCGCACAGTATGGGCGTGGGAGCGCCTTTTTCAAAAAATGAAACGCGGGCGATGATGGTGTTGAGAGCCAACGCTTTGGCCAAAGGTCACAGTGGCATTCGTCCTCTGGTTGTCGAAAAAATTCTGGAGTTTTTGAATAATGATATCATCCCGGTTGTGCCCTCTCAGGGCTCCGTCGGGGCGAGTGGTGATCTGGCGCCACTGTCTCATCTTGCTCTGGCGATCATTGGCGAGGGTGAGGCGTGGGGTGCGAACGGAGCAATAGTTCCTGTGCAGCAGTTGTTGAAGGAAAAGTCTCTGAAAGCCTTGGATCTCCAAGCTAAAGAAGGCTTGTCTATGATCAATGGCTGTCAGGTGATGACTTCGGTGGGGCTGTTGGCGCTCTGGGAGGCGCGACGCCTCTTGTGGATGGCGGACTTGGCGGGAGCCATGTCTTTAGAGGGCTTGCGCGGCTCTCGTCGGGCCTTTGATCCTCTGATTGCGGCAGCTCGTCCGCATCCGGGAGAGGGAAAAACAGCGCGCAATTTAATCAAACTCATGGGTGCCAGCAGTGAAATCGGTGACAGCCATATCTCTGGTGATCATCGAGTGCAGGATGCCTACTCTCTGCGCTGTATGCCGGCGGTTCATGGGGCGGCGAAAGATGCTCTTCGCTATGTTGTCAAAGTTTTGGAGACAGAAGCCAATTCTTCAACGGACAATCCTCTGGTCTTTGCGGATGATAACAAAGTTCTCTCCTGCGGAAATTTCCATGGAATGCCGGTGGCGCATGCCATGGATTTTGCGGGGATTGCGTTGTCTTCGCAGGCCAGTATTTCAGAGTGTCGTATTTCCAAAATGATTTCCACGCAGATGAGCGAGCTTCCGCCTTTTTTAACTCCGCATGGCGGTTTGAATTCTGGCCACATGATTGTGCAGGTGGCGGCGGCTTCTCTGGTCAGTGAGAATAAAGTATTGGCTCACCCGGCCAGTGTGGATTCCATTCCGACCTCGGCGGAAAAAGAAGATCATGTTTCGATGGGAACCATTGCGGCTCGCAAGTTTGCGCAGATTTTGCGGAATGCGGAGAATGTGGTGGCAATGGAGATGCTGTCGGCCTGTCAGGCTCTGGATTTGCTGGCACCCTTGAAGGCGAGTGCCGCTGTGCGAGTGGCTCATCAGCATATCCGCACCAAGGTGCCGTTTGCTCAGGAGGATCGCATTTTTTCCAAGGATGTCGAAGAGATTAAAAAGATGATGTTGAACAATGAATTGGTCCGCGTTGTCGAAGACAGCGTGGGTTCTTTAGAGTGGTAAAGTGATCGGAGGAACAGTGTCCCGTATCGTCAAAGCTCCTACAGGTTCGCAAAAGGTATGTAAAGGATGGCTGCAAGAGGCCGCTTATCGTATGATCCAGAACAATCTCGATCCCGAGGTGGCAGAACGACCTGAGGATTTGGTGGTGTATGGCGGAATCGGTAAGGCTGCTCGTAATTGGGAATCCTTCGATAAGATTCTCGAAGCACTGAAGGCTCTTGAGAATGATGAAACTCTCCTGGTTCAGTCGGGAAAACCTATTGGTATTCTGAAAACCCATGAAGATGCGCCGCGAGTGTTGCTGGCGAATTCCAATTTAGTTCCGAAATGGGCGACCTGGGAGCACTTCAATGAGCTCGATAAAAAAGGTCTCATGATGTACGGACAGATGACGGCTGGCTCCTGGATTTATATCGGCACTCAAGGGATCATTCAGGGGACTTATGAGTCTTTTGTGGAAGCGGGCCGACAGTATTTCTCTGGAAATTTAAAAGGCCGTGTGATTTTGACAGCGGGTCTTGGCGGAATGGGGGGAGCTCAGCCTCTCGCGGGAGTTTTTGCCGGAGCTTGTGTGCTGGCGGTGGAAGTCGATCCGACGCGCATTCAAAAGCGGCTGGATACAAAATATGTGGATGAAGTGGCGGAGGATCTGGACGATGCTATCGCGCGGATTCGGCATTACACTTCTCGCGGAGAAGCAAAGTCGGTGGCTCTGTTAGGCAATATGGCGACGATCATTCATGAGCTTTTAGAGAAAAAATTTATCCCGGATTTATTGACCGATCAGACTTCAGCTCATGATCCTTTGGTGGGTTATATCCCTGAGGGATATACAGTGGAGAGTGCTCGGGACTTCCGTCAGCGCGATGAAAAATCTTATTTGGATGCTGTCTATGCGGCGATGGCAAAACATGTTCGCGGGATGTTGGCGATGAAAGATCGAGGGGCCGTGACCTTTGACTACGGCAACAATCTGCGGGCGCGGGCGCTTGAGGCTGGTGTGAAAAATGCTTTTGACTATCCAGGGTTTGTACCGGCGTTCATTCGACCTCTTTTTTGCAAAGGCAGTGGCCCTTTCCGTTGGGTGGCTCTCTCTGGAGATCCGCAGGATATCAAAGTGACGGACGATGCTTTACGGAAGTTGTTCCCGCACAAAAAAGATTTGCTGCGATGGTTGGATATGGCGGAGGAGCGCATTGCCTTTCAGGGATTGCCAGCGCGGATTTGCTGGTTGGAATACGGTGAGCGAGCACAAGCGGGACTCTTATTCAATAAGTTAGTGGCCGAGGGCAAAGTGAAAGCACCGCTGGTGATTGGTCGCGATCATTTGGATTGCGGATCTGTGGCGTCTCCAAAT
>JBCECD010000343.1:0-5057 GCA_039206745.1 Bdellovibrio sp.
GAGCAGATCCTGCGCAACTTTGTGTCCAACGCGATCAAATTCACAGAGCAGGGAAGTATAACTTTGAAAGCGGCTTTGTCGCCGCATGATCCGGATCGTCTGGTGATCAGCGTGATTGATACAGGTATTGGCATTCCTGCGGAAAAGAAAGAGCGCATCTTTGAAGCATTCGAGCAGGCGGACAGTTCCATCAGCCGTCGTTTTGGCGGGACCGGGCTGGGCCTGTCCATCGCTAAAGAATTAGCGGGTTTGTTAGGTGGACGCGTGTTCTTGGATTCAGGAGTTGAGACGGGAAGTATGTTCTCCTTGGAAGTGCCGATTCATATGCCGACCAGTAAGACGGAAGAAGATGAGGTTCGCACAGGCCGTAAGAGCATTGATAAAGAGGGGGATGAAGCTCACACTCAGATGGCGGATATTGCTAAAGGCATCGTGCAGAAAATTGACCATGATAAGAGCAAGACGTTGTTAGTGGTTGAAGATGATCTATCGAGTCGCAGCCTGATCAGATCAGCGGCAGAGCTGTATGGATATCATGTTCTCGAGGCTGACAGCGGGGAGCTGGGCTTGGCCATTCTGAAAATGCATGCGCCCACGGCCATTATGTTGGATATAAAATTGCCGGGCATCAGCGGTATGGGGATGTTGGAGTCTATCAAGCGCATGCCAAAAATGCGTCATGTTCCGGTGCACATGATTTCCGGATTGGATTATCAACAAAACTCTCTGCGCCTGGGCGCAATGGGATTTTTGGGTAAACCTCTTTCAAAGCAGGGAGTGCAGGATGCCATGGATCACATTGAAAATGTGGTTTCGGGTAGAAGTAAAAAACTTTTGGTGGTGGAAGACGATGATAAACAACGGCGGGCCATTGTCGATCTGATTGCGGGTGAAGATATTCGAATTGAGAGTGTTGGCACCGGAGCGGCTGCGTTGGCTTTGTTAAAAGAGCAGCATTTCGATTGCATTGTCTTGGATCTGTCTCTGCCTGATATGGTGGGCGGAACTTTCCTTTCGAAGTTGAGTGAGCTCAGAGCTCATCTTCCACCTGTGATCATCTACACGGGACAGGAGTTATCGCGAGAGGATGAGGAGTCGCTGCGCCGTTATGCAGAGAGTATTATTCTCAAGGGTGTGCGCTCTCCGGAGAGACTTTTAGACGAGGTCAATCTCTTCCTGCATCGTCTCGAGGATGATCTGCCAGTTCGTCAGCGCGATATCTTGCGTGAGTTGCGCGGACGTGATCAGAGCTTTGAAGGACGGAAGGTGCTGCTGGTTGATGATGACATCCGCAATATTTTTTCTCTGACCCACGTTCTCGAGAGTCGGGGTTTTGAAGTGCGGATTGCCCGCGATGGCATTGAGGCTTTGGAGCAGTTGAAACAAGGCCCTCCTGTTGATGTTGTTTTGATGGATATTATGATGCCACGAATGGATGGATATGAGGCCATTCGCCGTATTCGTGAAGATAAAAAATACGGCAATGTGCCGATCATCGCTCTGACGGCCAAGGCAATGAAGGGAGATCATGAGAAGTGCATTGAAGTCGGCGCAAATGACTATCTTCCTAAACCTTTGGATGTGGGCAGCTTGATGTCGGTATTGAAGGTGTGGGTGGGTGCGAAGGAGAGCTTGGCGTAATGAGTTCGATCAGTATCGAGCGCAAGCTGCTTCTCGAAGGTATTTACCTTAAGTATGGTTATGATTTTCGTGACTATGCGGAAAGTTCTATGGATCGCAGGATTGAAGCCGTTTTAACACGATTTGATCTGCCTGATGAGGCGGCTTTATTGGCGCAAATTTTGCGTGATAAAGATTTTTTTTATCGCATCATCCCTGTTATGACAATTTCGACCAGTGAAATGTTTAGAGATCCTGAGTTCTTTTTGTCTTTGCGAACAAATGTGATCCCGATGCTGCGAACCTATCCGAATTTGAATGTATGGATTGCTGGATGCAGCACGGGGGAAGAGGTTTATAGTATGGCCATTCTTCTCAAAGAAGAGGGTTTATATGAGCGGAGTCGCATTTATGCGACGGATATCAATCCGCGCTCCATACAGATTGCCAAAGAGGGTATTTATGACTTGGGGAGTGTCCGCAGTTTTACACGAAACTATACCTTGGCAGGAGGATTGAATACGCCCTCAGATTATTACACGGCAGATTACAATCGGGCTCGATTTCGGGCGAATCTTCGTGAAAATGTGATTTTTTCTGAACATAATTTAGCAACGGACGCGGTTTTTATGGAGGCGCACCTCATATTATGCCGTAATGTTTTGATATATTTTAATAGAACTTTGCAAAGTAATGTCTTTGAGTTGTTTTATGACTCTCTCAGTCCTCGTGGTTTTTTAGGACTTGGCAGCAAAGAGACCTTGCGCTTTTCTCACATGGATCGGGCCTTTGAAATTGTGGATCATGAGAATAAGATTTTTAGAAAGAATCCTTTGAAAAAGGGATAAAATTAAGGGTATTAAAAATAGAACTTAATTATCGCACGTAGTTGGAAGAGTTATAAAGTTAGTGGAGGGTGGTTTTGGAGAAAACCAAGATACTCATTGTCGATGACAGACATGAGAATATAATTGCGATGAGAGAGCTCATTAAGAGTGATGATATTCTTATCTATTCGGCCTTGAATGCGGACGAAGCTTTGAGTTTGGTTTTAGACAATGATTTCGCTTTGGCCTTGCTGGATGTGCAGATGCCGGTTGTCAGTGGCTTTGATCTGGCTCGCTTGATTCGGGGAGTGAATAAGACACGTCATTTGCCGGTGATCTTCGTCACGGCGGAACAACGGGATCAGGCTATTATTTTTGAGGGTTATGAAACCGGTGCCATTGATTTGCTGTTCAAGCCCCTCGATCCCTATATCGTGCGCAGTAAAATACAGGCCTTTGTGAAATTAGATCGTCAATCGAAGCTTTTGCGTGAGCAAGTGATCGAGCTTGAGAATCTTCGAAAAAAAGCCGAAGAAGCGAATTTTTCCAAGAGTCAGTTTCTGGCTAATATGTCCCATGAGATCCGCACACCTCTGGCTTCTGTTCTGGGATTCTCTGATGTGTTATCGCAAGGTTTTTTGGACGAAGAGGAACGCAAAGAGTGCCTGTCAGCGATTCGTCGCAATGGCGAGCTGTTATTGCGTTTGATTGATGATATTTTGGATCTATCCAAGATCGAAGCTCAGCAAATTCAGCTGGTGCGTTCGGAGTTCTGTCTGGATGAGGTCCTGACAGATTTAGAGACTACTTTGACTTTGCGAGCTCAGCAAAAGGGTATCGAGCTGAAGATACAGCGTCCTTCTGGCAGGACTTGGCATTTTATTTCTGATTCGATGCGAATCAAGCAAGTTTTCATTAACGTTATCGGCAATGCGATTAAGTTCACGGAAAAAGGTGCTGTTGAAGTCAGTGTCAACGTCCAGGAAGATCATAAGAATACTTTAAGCGCTAAGCATGCCACTTTACAGTTCCGTGTCAAAGATTCGGGCATTGGAATTTCTGAGGAAGAAAGGCAAAAACTTTTCAAGCCTTTCAGTCAGGCGGATGCCTCCACTCGCCGTCGTTTTGGCGGAACGGGTTTAGGCCTGGTGATCTCTCGTCACTTGGCGCAGTCTTTGGGGGGAGATCTCAAATTGGTGAGCTCTCAGCCAGGAGAGGGCTCTGTATTTGAAATTGAATTGCAAGTTGAAGTGGTGCCGTCTGCGGAAGACAAACAACCATTGGACGGAGCTAAAGGCCGCTCGCGAGATTCTGAGTCGATGGAGCCCTTGGAGCTGCAAGGTAAAAAAATCCTAGTTGTGGATGATGTCAGCGACAATCGTCTGTTGATCTCTCGTTATTTAAAAAATACGGGCGTGCAGATCATTGAAGCCGCGAGTGGTTCTGAAGCACTCGCGGCTATTGAATGGGCTGCACCTGATTTGATTTTGATGGATATACAAATGCCGATGATGGATGGTTATGAGACTACTCAGCGGATTCGTGCTAAAGGTTATGATAAACCGATCGTGGCTCTCACAGCTCATGCTATGAAAGAAGAGATTGAGCGCTGTCGTGAAGTGGGATGTGATGAAGTCATGACCAAACCAGCTCGGCGTAAAGAGCTGTCTTACCTTATCCGAGATATGATGAATACGCAGTAAAAGAAAAGGCGGCAAATGAAGCTTTTGGGTGTCAGAAATTTAGTTATTTACAGTCTTTGCGGGCTTTTTGCGACATCGTCTTCGGCGGCGATTTTGCATTTTTATAACAACCCTCGGGTAGAGCAGGCGTTCTTTCATGTGACCATTGAGTTTCAGGGATTTATTTACGATGCTGACACTTTTTTGGGAGCCATCAAATATCCTGTGGCTGAAGCGAAAAAGGTGAGTTTCGTGAATATTGAGATTGCTGATGAACTGGTGAACAAAGAGATTCTCGAAGCTCAGCTCGGTAAGGCTTTTGATTACACCTTCACTTGGGATAACGATAAAACCTATTGTTCAAAAATGGTCGGCATGGCTTTAGGCATGCAACCGCAGCCTATGAGTTTTGAAGGCACTCATTATCTTCGCTATTATCCTCACTGGGCATCGCGCACAGACCCGGGTATTTCCTTGGATCAGATCCACGAATTCGGAATGCAACATCAGGTACAATCCAATCCATAAAAAACCCACATCCGATGAGAGAGGTGGGTTTTTTATCTATCAAGGATGATGAATCCTCAAGACACCTAGATTAATGAGGCAGCAAGCAGCCTGGAGTTTGCAAATCCACTTCGTTATATTGATTCAGACAACTGTAAACCCAGTAGGTTTGTTGACCGTAAGTATAACCTTTGTGAGCGGTCATTTTGCCATTCTCATCGATCTCGCAAGGATTGTTCATGGTGCAATTGCGACCACTCTCATTGCCGGTGTTGTTAACACCGACGACAATACGTGAACCACTGCGAATGACAGGAGAGCCCGAGGTTCCGCCGATCACTTCACAGCCGGGGCGTGAATAACGGATGGAATGTTGCATAGTCCATTGTGCTTCTTTCAGTTGGGGAACGAAGGCTTCTAC
>JBCECD010000344.1:0-4999 GCA_039206745.1 Bdellovibrio sp.
AGATAAAGCTCAGTGCATTGAATTTAAAAAGCCCTACGAAAATCAAATCCCGTCATGGATTCATTATATCGCTCAATCGTTGGGGCTGACCATTAGCAACGAGGGCATTCACTTGTTGCATAAGTTGGTGGGACATCACCTAACGGAAATTGAGGCCGAGCTGAAGAAGCTGGGAGAGTTCGCGGGAGCTCGTCGTATTGAGAAAACAGATGTGGAGCAAGTGGTTTCGCGCTCTAAGGAAGAGAATGTTTTTGATTTCACCAAGGCGATTGGTGAGAACGATCGTGTGAAGGCTTTGGAGCATCTGGTGCATTTGTTGGATCAAGGGCAGAGCGAGATTGGTATTGTCTCTCTGGTGGCTCGGCATGTACGCATCCTGCTTTCTTTGAAGAAGGGGATGGACGAGGGGTTGCATGGAGCCAAGCTGGCTCATTACGCGCAGGTTCCTCCGTATTTCTTGGAGGGTTATTTAGAACAAGTGCGCTTGTGGACAGCTAAAAAACTGGAACAGACTTTGGTGGTTTTGGCTGAGACGGATCGCGCTTTGAAGTCTTCTCCACTGTCCAGTCATATCTGGTTGGAAAACATGGTGCTGAAGACCTGTCACTAAGAGCCTTCCTTGGGCTGGTTGTGCCTTGTGCGATGTTCACAGGGGAGTGCTGCTATGTCTTCCTCCCGCGACCTCGATGTGGTTTCTTGTTACGCACTTTAAGACTTATGCATCTCTTGTCTTGGATTCTGGAGCCAAGAGAGTTTCATTTAGACATTAAAGCTGGTGCCGCAACTGCATTTCTTTGCGGCATTGGGATTGTTGAAGACGAATCCTTTGCCATTCAGACCGCCGGAGTAATCCAGTGTCATGCCGAGAATATACATCATGCTTTGCGGATCGACGGCGATTTTTTGACCTTCGGATTCGAAGACCTTATCAGTGGTTTGCAGTTCTGTATCAAAATCCATTTTATAAGAAAGACCTGAACAGCCTCCTTTTTTAACCTGAACACGCAGGAAGGCATTGTCTTCTTTGCCCTCTTCTTGTTTCAAGTTCGCGAGGCGACGTGCGGCGGCTGATGAAATGTGAATCATATCCTTCTCCCATTTTCTAAAGAAAGCGCAAGAAAACGGCTGATTTTTTGTCACATGGCCATTTTGTACATTTTCTAAGAGTGGGGGAACTATATCACAGTTTTTTTAAATCGAGGAGAGATTCTCAGGGAAGTTTTGATAGGGGAATATTTACTGGGAAAAGAGGGACGATGGAGGAGAGGAAACGCTGTGCGACGCTGCGATGCTCTGGTGTGAGGGGAGGATTGTAAAGCCCTTTGAGCAGAGGGATAGGCAAAACACAGGGATGTTTTTCTGACCAAGGTCCTTTGCTGATTCTCATGGGCCCGATCTATAGTCTGGCTGCGGCTTTGCCGGAGCGATGAAAGTGAAATCCTTTGATCAAGACTCGAAGTTTTGTATTGAGGGGTTTGGGGGAGGCTCCTATGATTAAGGAAAGAGCTATAACGTCAGGCATGAGGAGCATCTGTGAGTGATCAGCAATTTGTTTATGAAAAGGCTTTTTCGCGTAATATTGGTTGGTTTCGTCCCGAGGATCAACAAGTTCTACGCAACAAACGCATTGCCATTCCGGGGATGGGTGGTGTTGGTGGGCATCATCTTCATAACTTTCTGCGCTTAGGAATTTCCAAATTTAATATTGCTGATCCGGATATCTTTGAGGTGCAGAATTTTAACCGTCAATTTGCAGCGACTTGCAATTCCATCAAGCGTTCGAAAATCGATGTGTTGAAGGAAGCGGCTTTGGCGATCAATCCTGAGTGTGATCTGCGTTGTTTTCCTCAGGGAGTGCAGCCGGATAACATGGAAGAGTTCCTGAAAGACGTGGATGTTGTCGTGGACGCTTTGGATCTGTATGCCATGGATATTCGCATTCCGTTATATGAATTGGCTCATAAGAAAGGTATTCCGGTGGTGACGGCGGGGCCTTTCGGTATGGGAACTTCGATCATGGCCTTCAATCCGGCGGGAATGAGTTTTGGTGAATATTTTGATTTAAAACGTGAGAGACTGACGGTGGAGGCTCAGATCATCCGCTTTTTGGCGGGGATGACGCCGCATCTGATTCATCGCAGTTATTTGCGTTATCCGGATGCTGTGGATATTTTTGAAAGACGTTTACCTTCTCTGAATATCGGTTGCTTTGCTGCGGGAGCAGCGATGGGAGCCATGGTGATTGAGATTTTATTGGATAAAAACAATCCCCGTATTCGTTGGGCTCCGCGCGGATTCCAGGTGGACTTTAATAAGCAGAAGTCGTTTCGCTTTTATCGTCCGTGGGGAAATAAAAATCCGCTGCAAAAAGCGAAGATCAAGATCTTCCATAAGTTTTTCCAGAAGAAGGAGTTCCTTCCCGAGTAACAACTAGGGCTTGGCCACGGCGGTTTTCAGAATTTCGACGGTTTGATCGATTTCTGCCGGAGTGGTCCAGCGGCCTAAGCTGAGGCGCAAAGAGCATTGAATCTCCTCGGAGGGGATTCCCATTCCCAACAAAACATGACTGATGACCATGGCGCCGGTGCCACAGGCGGAGCCGGTGCTGACGCCGAGCTTTTGCAAGCGGGGCAATAGCATTTCAGTTTTGTGACCGGGCAGAGTGATATTCAGGTTGTTGGAGGCACGCTCGATAGGGTGACCATTGAGTTTGATTCCGGGCAGAGCGGTCTGCAATTTTGACCAGAGAGAATTTCTCATCTCAGTTAAGCGCTCACTCTCATGGGACATATTTTGCTGACAGATTTCGGCGGCCACGCCGAAGCCGACAATGCCGGTCACATTCAGAGTGCCAGAGCGGAGGCCTCGTTCCTGACCGCCACCATAGAGAAGAGGATCCAACTGCACTTTCGGATTTTGTGAACGAATGTACAGGGCTCCGACTCCTTTAGGGCCGTAAATCTTGTGGGCAGAGAAGGACATCAAATCAATGCCCATCTCTTGCATATTCATGGGAATTTTACCAGCGGCTTGAGTGGCATCGGTGTGTAGGTAAATCTGCTTTTCTTTGGCAAGGCGAGCGATGTCAGGAAGGGGATTGATACTTCCTACTTCATTATTCACCCAGATCAGGCTGATCAATTTGGTGTGGGGTTTCAGAGCGCGACGAACATCTTCGGCGCTGACTTGTCCGTGAGCATTTACGGGGAGAAAGTCCACTTCGATGCCTTGTTTTTTCATGGCTTCCATGGATCGCAATATGGAGCTGTGCTCTACGCAACTTGTAAGAAAGTGAAGAGGCCCTGAGGGATTTTCAGCTCGCAGGCGCGAAGCCAGTCCTTGCACCACCCAATTATTGGCTTCCGTAGCGCCGGAAGTAAAAACAATCTCCGCAGCTTTCGCTCCAATCAGCGAAGCCACCTGTGTCCGAGCCTTGGTCACCGCACTTTCCGCCGTCCATCCCCAATGATGGGCAGCACTCGCCGGATTGCCAAAGTGTTCTCTAAAAAAAGGCTCCATAGCCACATAAACCTGCGGATCAACAGGCGTGGTCGCATTATAATCCAAATAAATTCCCATACCCACGAGCTAATCCCACCTCCCCCACCGCGTCAACAAAAGGTGCCTGGTGATTTTTTACGCCTACAATGCGTCAAAAAAGAATTTGTCCCCCTTTAAATGCTCCGCTAGCCTTAAAGGATATGAAAAAGCATCGCTTGCACAACCCTTCTTATTTTGTGGCCACCGGGCAAGATCCGGAAAAACTTTTCCAATGGAAAAAAGTGAACTGCGAAATACGCAACAGCAAGGGTGAGATTTTCTTTGCAATGAAGAACGTTGAAGCACCGGCAGGCTGGTCACAGTTAGCCGTTGATATTGCGGCCAGCAAGTATTTTCGTAAAATCGGTGTTCCGGGAAAGGGACATGAAACGTCCGTCCGCCAATTGGTAACGAGAGTTGTCAATGCCATCGAAAGAGCGGCGTTGAGGCAAGGACAGTATTTTTCCTCAGCAAAAGAAGCAGCAGCTTTCGGTCGAGAATTGAAATATATTTTACTTTCCCAGCGAGGAGCTTTTAATAGCCCGGTCTGGTTCAATGCGGGACTGTGGGAGTCTTATAAAATCTGCTCACGCAGTGTGCATTTTGCCTGGAATGAAAAAAGCAAAAAGATTCAAGCCACTCATAATGCCTATGAGCGTCCTCAGTGCTCGGCCTGCTTTATTCAGGGAGTGGAGGATTCGATAGAAAGCATTTTTGATCTCGCAAAAACAGAAGCCAAACTGTTTAAGTATGGTTCGGGTACAGGAAGCAATTTCTCAAAAATTCGCAGTCGCTATGAACTGACGAGTGCTGGAGGATACAGTTCGGGCCTGCTATCTTTCTTAGAGGTTTTAGATAAAGGAGCCGGAGCAATCAAATCAGGTGGGACCACGCGAAGAGCTGCGAAAATGGTGGTTGTGGATATTGATCATCCGGAAGTGTTGGAATTTATCGATTGGAAAATGAAAGAGGAAAAAAAAGCCCATCTCCTAATCGGTGCAGGCTTGAGTGGAGAGTTTGAGGGAGAAGCCTACAAAACTGTCTCTGGACAGAATGCCAACAACTCAGTCCGACTGAGTGATGCCTTTATGAAGGCCGTTGAAAGACAAAATCCGTGGAGATTAAAAGCGCGGGTTACAGGAAAAGTATTGCGGGAACTGCCAGCGGAAGAAGTCTGGAAAAGAATCGCGCGAGCTGCCTGGGAGTGCGCGGATCCCGGCGTGCAATTTCATGATACCATCAACGAGTGGCACACCTGTCCTGCTGAGGATCTGATTCACTCAAGTAATCCCTGTTCGGAATACATGTTCCTGGATGATTCGGCCTGTAACTTAGCTTCGGTGAATTTGGTGAAGTTTCTAAAAGAAGATGGAGAATTTGATTTTGAAGCTTTCAAGCATACCGCTCGCATGCTGTTTATTGCACAAGAAATATTAGTGGATTACTCCAGCTATCCGAC
>JBCECD010000345.1:0-4987 GCA_039206745.1 Bdellovibrio sp.
AATACTATCCCACTGGCAAATACCGCGACAAAGCCAAGGGCATGCTCGACCTGATTCGAAAGGGGCATTGATGAGAAAAACAGGTGAAATTCTAAGAAAAGCTCGAGAAGAAAAGGGTCTTTCTCTTCATGAAATCGGACTGTCTTTAAAGATAAGCAGCAAAGTTCTAAAGGCCATCGAAGAAGGCGATGAAACTCACCTTCCAGCCAAGACATTTTTGCGCGGATTCGTACAAAGTTATGCGAATTATCTGCATTTAGATGCAGAAAAAGTATTAGAAGTCTTTTATGACGAGATGGGCTCCACCAAACCCAAGCCTTATATCCGCCCCGTTGAGACTTCAGGAAAAGTTTCTCAATCGACAGAAGAAAATGGTGCTGCTCCAGGCGCGACTGAGGCGGCCTCAGAGCCCGTCTCCGCACCGCCACCTTCACGTGCTCGCCAGTCCAATGAATTGCGTTCTTTAAATTCAAATAAAAATCATAAGACCATTATCATCACGGTGATCGGTATCGTCCTGGTAGCTTTGATCATCTTCACTAAAAACATGATTAATAAATATTCCAAAGAGGCGGAAGTTCCGAGTAGTGAAGTGGAACAAACTTTGGAAGGTGCAACCCCTGTTGTGACCGATCCTTCTGTGGCGACCAATCCCCTTACAGATTTATCGACACCCCCGGCTCTCACCCCGGCGGCAACACCTATTACCTCTGAAGAACCCAAATCCGCTCCGACTCCGGAGGCCTCAGTGACTCCATCGCCGAAACCCTCTCCCGTGGCTTCGCCGATGGCCTCACCATCACCTTCACCAACCGTGAAACCGACAGTGGTGGCCAGCTCCAGTCCAGCACCGAGCCCGACAACAACTCCAAGCCCCTCGCCCAAACCTTCTCCGGTGGCAAGTCCTTCGCCAACAACGAGCCCCTCTCCAGGCAAGCCTGTCGAATTGATCGTGGAAGCTTTAGATAACGTCGAGATCGAATACTCAGCACCCAATGGCCGCCCGCAAAAGATCCGTTTAACTGCTGATCAAGTGCACACATTCAAAAGTCGCAGTGGTTTAAAAATCAACTTCTCCAATGGAGGAGCTGTGAATTTGATCATGAACGGAAAAGAGCTTGGTATTCCCGGAGATCTTGGTAAACCCGTGCAGTTGAGCTATTGATCTTGAATTCGTTAAAGCGTCTTTGGAGCCTCAGTCTCCTCGTCAAATTGGTTCTTGCAGCGCTCATTCCCTTGAGCGCTGATGAAGCTTATTACTGGGTGTGGTCGCACAACATTCAACTCAGCTATTATGATCATCCCCCCATGGTTTCATGGCTTTTTTATCTTGGACATTGGCTGGAGCCTTTAGGGCATGCTGTTCGTTGGCCGGCAGTTCTTTTAGGTCATGCTACTTTGGCGGTCTGGTTGTGGATTTTAAAAGATGTTTTTGATCTCGAGAAAAGAAAGACTTTTATTTACCTTGTTCTTTTTTCTCCTCTGTTGGGATTTGGTTCGCTGATTGTAACACCTGATATTCCAGTATTGTTTTTCTGGTCTCTCGCGCTGGCGCTGACTTTGCAATGCTTAAGCAACAAATCTCTTTTGTCCTATAGCTTTTTAGGGATGGCTCTCGGGCTGGGGTTTTGTTCTAAATATCATATCGTGCTCTTTGTGCCATTGCTCTTAGCCTATCTGTCGGTGGAAAAGCGCTGGAAGGACGTTCGCCCTTTGGGAGTCTTTGCCACTGCGGCAGGAGGTTTGATTTTTTGCGCACCGGTAATTCTGTGGAATATGCAAAATGAGTGGATCTCTTTCACCTTTCAGCTCAAGCATGGCTTAGAAAAAACTTCGTACAATCCAGAGTGGACCTTATCCTATCTGCTGGGACAAATCCTCATTCTGTTTCCTTTGATTGTATGGGCAGCTCTTAAATCCTCGCGAACTGCGAATGCAAGATATCTTTTATACTTTGGCTGGGGACCTTTGGTGTTTTTTTTCCTGACTTCGTTTAGAGCTCTGGTCGAGGCTAACTGGCCGATCATTGCCTATCCGAGTGTGGCCGCTTTGGCTCTCTTTCATCCGAAAATTCAGCAGTGGACACGTTACTATGTGCTTTTTTTTGGTGCTATTGTCATCGTGGTACTCAGTACGCTCTTTACGCCTTCCTTACGTAATTTGAATGAGAAGGTCCAGGAGCCTTATCTCTTTCGTGATCTGAGTAAACTGACTGAGGAATTTAAACCTCTGTATGCTGACAGTTATCAGCTGGCTTCGTCGCTTTGGTATTTCAGTAAAGTGCCGGTTTATAAACTTCAAGGCATCAGTCGATTTGATTTTTATGACACGCTTGCCAACGCCAAGCCAGAAGGTGCTTCATTTTATCTGATAAAAAAAGAACGAAATGGTTTACCTCCTTGGATTTCTCGAGAAGAATGGCAGGTGAAGGAGTTGCGGAAAATAGATCCTGAATTCGTTCTGCTTGAATTCCACAAGAAATGAAAACATTAGCGGTCTTATCTTTTTTGTTAGTGTCCTATTTTTTGTACGGCTTTTATATCAACCAGTACAATGTGTCCGTTATTTCCGCACAGATAAGTCCTGAGCACTCACGCACTTTGAATGACTACCGAGGCGTGCTCAATGTGCATACGGATCTCAGCAGTGGATCAGCACCCGCCAGCTTTGTTATCGCTTCAGCCAAGCTCGCTAATTTGGATTTTCTGATTTTTACGGATCTCAACACCTTTGATATGCCGACAACTTTTGAGTCTTATCACGGAAATCTGATGGTTTTTTCGGCGGGGAAATACAGCTATCTGGACTCCCGCTTGATTTACTATTCTCTCACTCAAGACAGCATAGGCGAAAACTTAGGGCAGGCGCAGGTCAAGTTGGCTGATCTTCTCTCGCAAAAAACCGGTGCCAGCAAAGACACTCTGACGATTTTAACTCATCCTTACAAAGCCGGTTATTCCTGGAATGGAGAGGTTCCCAGTGGGCTCGATGGATTTGAGCTGTTGAATATGAAGAGCCTCGTCAATCGCGCCTGGGAGGACTCTAAACTCTCCACCATCTGGAGCTTGTTGATTTATCCATTCAATCCGGCACTGTCCTTCCTCCGACTTTATACAGAACCTACGGATGAAGTGGCGCTCCTTGATAAGTTGAGCTCACAAAGAAAAGTTGTGGCCTATGCAGGCACGGAGGCGTCAGCGCGGGTCATTCCTCTGGCGAATTATTTCATTCGCTTTCCCAGTTATAAAAGATCTTTTGAGTTTATGAGCAATCACTTGCTGATGAAGTCTGAGCTGACAGGTAGTTTCAATAATGACAGACAAAAAATATTTTCTTCGCTGAAAAATGGGCAGTTTTATATTGCTTTGGATATGTTGGGAGATCCGAAGGGTTTTCTCGCGACTGTAGAAGAAGATAATAAAACCCATTTAATGGGTTCTGAAATTCGTTGGACTAAAAATATGCGCTTGAAAGTCTCTCTCCCTGCCAAGCCAAAAGATTTTTTTGAAATCATTATTTATCGCAATGGCGAGGCCATCGCTCGCGTCAATGAGGTGGAAACTCTTCATCCCATCGCTACGCCCGGTGTTTATCGTGTGCAAGTACGTGTGAGTCCTACATTACCTCTTCCCGACGGGAAAAAATGGATTACCTGGATTTACACAAATCCTTTTTTTATCAATCAATAAGAACACTCAATCCCGCAACGGGAGCAATCTGACAGGAGAGACGCTCATCCTCATCAAAATTGCGATCCTGAGCCATCTCTTGTTCGATCTCATTTCGAGGCTCAAGGGATTCGAGACCTTTAAGCACTCGCACACGACAAGTCCCACAAGTACCATTGCCTCCACAGGAGTGGGGCAGATCCACTCCTCCTCGCACAGCTACGTCCAAAACAGTGCGATCCTTTTGACTCACCAAGACGTCAAGTTCGTCCGGTAAAAAGTTTATATATATTCCAGACTTAGCGTCGATCACAGAGAACTCCTGAAAAAGGTCACTCTTTAGTTGAATCCACCTCTCCCATTTTGTATCAATGAATTCATGAGATTCATAGCTTTTGACTTAGAGACCACTGGAACTGTACCTGGAGTAGATCAAATTGTTGAAATTGGAGCCGTCCGATTCATTAATGGCCAACCTGAAGCCATTTTTGCAACCCTGATTGATCCACAACGCGCGATCCCTCCCGGAGCTTCTGCCGTCAACGGTATTAGTGATGAGATGGTCAAAGGCAAACCTCTCATTGAGTCCTTGCTTCCGTCCTTTGCGGAGTTCTGCGGTGACGATATGATCGTAGCGCACAATGCGCCTTTCGATGCTCAGTTTTTGATCTCTGATATCAAGAAATACGAGAGTGTTGCTCCAAAGGGCGTGATCATTGACACCCTTCCTATTGCTCGCAAAGTATTCCCTGGCCTTCCTAACTACAAACTGGGAACTTTGGTTCAGCATTTAAAAATTCCGACAACAGATTTCCATAGAGCGGAAGAAGACGCTTCCTATTGCGGTCATCTCTTTTTTCAGATGGTGAAGAGAATTTCTATTGGTGGACAGCCTCCTCAAGTAACGAATTTAGTCGCCCTGACTGGCAAGCCCGAATTGCGTTTCCCACAGATCGTGCGCCAACCGAAACAGATGGACCTCTTCGGAAATCTTATTTAGTTATCCGATATTTTAATTTCAATAAGCCAACATAAAGCACTGCCGCGAATTTTATTCGCGGGCTCTGTGCGCAATAGGATAACGACGTCCACGTCCGAAAGAGTGCTCTGACACTTTCAATATCGGTGGGGCCTGCCATCTCTTGAATTCAGTTTTCATCAATAGAGGCAACAGCCAACGATCCGTCGCTGTCTTCGCAGTCCCTGATTTTTCCACAAGGTAAGACACCGATTTATCCAAAAGGTCGTAAGGCGGTAATGAGTCCTGATCTTTTTGCCCAGGTCGCCGTTGGCAACTGCTTTGGTGACCTCTGCGATGT
>JBCECD010000346.1:0-4905 GCA_039206745.1 Bdellovibrio sp.
TTTACGATCTTACCGGTTCCCATCCAATAAGGTGTAGCACTCGCGGCCCCAGTCTAAGTAGAGCTGGCTCGATCTGTGGAGGCGATATAGAGATATTCTGCGGATGTGTCGATGGAGCTCTTTTCATGAACTTTCTCTTTGTAAACCTCTTTATAGGGGACGGACTTTGTGCAGGACACAGCCAATCCTGACGAAAGCAAAAGGAGGAGCCTTTTCTTGGTGAAAATGTTTTTAATCGACTTCATAAAATCTCCTTAAATGTTTCCTACAAAGTGTATGTAAGTCCAAATTTAATAACTGAAGAATTATCGTTATAAAATTCAATATTTGAATCAGACCCATTGGGTTTCAAAGCGTTTCCTTCATTTGAGATACCTACATAACTAGAGAATGCTTTTGTAAATGCATAACCGAGGTCAGTACCAACATAAAATTTGGATCGAGTGTCCCCTAAATAAGTCCAGCCATATGTGTAAACAAAGGTCGTTTGCAAGGAAAGGTTATCAGTAAACGGCAAAGTGTAAGCAAGAGTCTGTGAAATATTCTCGCGAACATTAAAAGAACTGCTTGCGGTCATATCATATTCATGAAAATTTCGTGTGTAGCTGACTCCATAGCGAAATGAACTCGCCAGAAATAAATTTGCGAAGTTAATGCTGGCCGCACCTCGGAGAGCTCCTTGATAGGATGTCTCGTCTCGCAGCTGCTGATTGGTGGGTAAAACACCGGATAAACCGTAAGATGTCGAAATGTTTTCGGTAAGGGGATGTACTGTAGAAAGTGTGACAGAGGTGTTATCAAAGCCAGAGTTTTCTACACCCGTATCTTCTTTATAGACCATGGCTGTCCCTGAAAGGCGCCATAACTTGCTTAAAGCATAGCTAGGAGCAATGGAAATTGAGGTTTGAGCGGCTCTTTCGTAAGAATCAGTAGTATGCAATGTACTGGAGGACTCTATGGACACGGGAAGGGTCCATTTTTTTTCCTGAGTTTTTTCTGCTCGTAGAGTGTTTCGAGTTACAGAAGAAGGTGAAACTGCGTGGGCAGACCTTAGCACTCCGACTGCCATTAAAACATTCATAAATAAAAGGACAAATCCTTTGTTGGTCATTATGAAGACACCTTCTTTAATACGTTCCGCCACGGGTTTATTCCCTTAAATATTGGATACGAATTAAGCTATAAAAGGAGGGTGCAACATCTTTGCCAGATTATAACAATTTCAATGAGGGGCTTTAAAGGAACGGAATTGAGTCGGGGCGGTTTAAGCTGTTGAAACATTTGACAGGAGCCCCAAAAGGGCGTTTTTTGAAAAATTTAAAACATTTATGAGTTTATAATAATTAGAGGTGTCGACGGTTATTTTGGACTTCATTTGAAATGCTTGTTCATTTTCCGTAAATTCTGATCTGCGCTTCTGGTATGAACTATTTTTCAAAAGGGTTCAGCATCCTTCCTTTTTTTCAACTCGCACCAAAGGCGTGCCGCGAACATCCGCGATCACAGTGAGTTCCCGACGACCGGCGAGCAGGCAGCGTGCCTCTGCGAGGGGGTTCCAGCCATGATCTTGTAGATCTCGCAATAAAATATAAGCACGGCCTGAATCGGAGAGGGCATTGTCGAGGGCCTGAAGTAAATTTTGAAAATCCGAATCCAGGAAGAAGCGGCAGCGATTTTTAAATTCAGAAGGAGACATCTTGCCTTGGCCCGGGCGGAAATAAGGCGGATTGCTGAGAATCACGTCATAGCGTCCGCGAAATTCAGGAGTCTGTAAAATATCATAGTTCTGCAGCAAGAAAGAAGAGGAGGGAAGTCCCTCGCCAAAGCGTCGGCAGTTTTCTACAAAGTGAGGTTGATAGAGGGCTTGCACTTCCAGGAAATCAAAGTCCGTAAAAGGAGTTCTTTGGTTTTGGCGGAGATGATACAAAAAATCCAGTCCGACGATCCCGCAGCCTGCGCACAAATCCAAGCCCCGCAAGCCCTGTAAACCGGGAGGCATTTGCGCGAAGGCCTCTCGAGCTAAAAAAACCGAATCGTGGGAAAAGTGATATTCTTCGGGCTGGCTGTAATGAAAAGTGAAATGCGGGTTCAGGGAACTCATGGTCTGGGGTTGTAAGGTCTTCTTCAGGCCTTGTCTATGGAAATTCAAAACACTCGGGATGTCTCGGAACGAAATAAATGAGAAGTAGTAGATCGAGGTGAAGTATGAAACCTTTTGATAATCCGTTGTCGGGACGGCTTCTCCGTTTCGCGCGGCGGGGCGAGTTTCCGAGGTTCTACAGTGTGATTTTTATAGGGTCTCAGTTTAAGAGCTTTGTCCGGCCTGGGGGCTGTGCTATAGGAGCCCTCTTGCTATAGGGGGCTCTTGAATGAAAAAGATGATCGCATTGCTACTTGTCTGCGCCTGTGGATGGACTGTACAAGCTCAAGAAACAACACCGGTAAAACCAAAATCAGATTTTGTATTGGCTTGCAGTGACGAAAAGCCGTCTGTGGGCTTTGTGGTGCGAGAGTTGACTGATAATCCAGATGTGATTGTGGCGGAACTTTTCCTGTTTCTGCAAGGGCAGGAAGTGACCAATGCGAAAATCAAGGCTCTGCCTTCTTATCTGCGCTTTGAGTGGCCGCGTTCGCAGTGCAAGAGCTTGCGCCCTTTTGTTCTTTCTTGCAAGGGAGCTGTGGCTCCGACAGTGTATGAGGGGGCGACAATTCGGGCCCATGGTTTTGACACCGTTCTTTTTCAGGAAATCTGGACGACGGGCTTACTGCGAGGCGTGCGTGCCTTTTTGAATTTGGAAGTGAATGGCGAGGCATTGAATGTGCCGATGATGTACACTTCTGAATTCTGCACGGATCAAGCAACATTCTAACTAAGGTCATGGTTGATTTTTTTTGTTGATTCGGTTTTTCACACTCAGGAATACAGCTCGATATGATTAAAGAATTGTCTGAAGATCAAGTGCAGTCGATGACCCTCGCCCAAAAAGACGAGTGGTGGTTAAAAAATGTTTATAAAGGGGATATGCCCCAGCTGACTCTCCGCTCGGCGCTGACGGGAATGATTTTGGGGGGTGTGCTCAGTCTGACCAATCTCTATATCGGGATTAAAACAGGTTGGACTTTGGGTGTGGGGATCTCTTCGGTGATTCTTTCTTTTGCTTTTTTCAAGCTTTTAGCAAAATTGAAGATGGGTTCTCCGATGTCCATTTTGGAGAACAATGCCATGCAAAGTATTGCGACCAGTGCGGGGTATATGACGGCTCCGATGATGGCGTCGATCCCGGCCTATATGATGGTGACGGGCGAAGTGATCCCGATGTGGCAGACATTTTGGTGGATTGTGGTGCTGGCGGTATTGGGAGTGCTTTTTGCTTTTCCCTTGAAGAAGCGTTTTATCAATGAGGAGCAACTGCCGTTTCCAGAGGGTTATGCTGCGGGTGTGGTGTTGGACAGTTTGCATTCGGATGAAGGCAAAGAGGGCCTTTTTAAGGCGAAGCTGTTGATGGGAGGCGCGGGTCTTTCAGCTCTGATTGAGATTTTGCGAGCCGAAGCGGTTTTAAAGTCCATGAAGCTGGGCTTTTTGTCGTTGCCTCACTATTGGGATGATTTCATTTATAAGTTTGCGACGCCGAAGATTTTGGGAAGTCCTTTAAAGGATCTGACAATTCAGTTCGACACGTCTATTGTGATGATGGGAACGGGTGGTCTGATGAGCATGAAAACGGCGATGTCGATCATTTTAGGTGGATTCATCAATTACTTTGTTTGTGCTCCGATCATGATTGATGCGGGAATTATTCCTGAGGCGAAGTTTAAAGCGATCACAATGTGGAGCTTGTGGGGTGGGGCTGCGATCATGACCACATCTTCGCTGTATGGTTTTTTCTCGAAGCCGCAGATCATTCTCGATAGTTTCCGTAAGTTGGGAATGAAGAAAAAAGGCCAAGGCGATGCTTTGGCGAAAATTGAATTGCCGATGTGGATTTTTGTGGTGGGCATTCCAATTATGGGAGCCATCACGGTGTACTTGGGGCATGTTTGGTTTGGTATTCATTATTGGTTGGGTTTGTTGGCGATTCCTCTGGTGTTTATTTTCACGTTGATCGCGGTGACTTCGACGGGGTTGACGGGTATCACGCCGGGTGGGGCTTTGGGTAAGTTGACTCAGATCACTTACGGGGCTTTGGCGCCGGGGAACGTGACGACGAATCTGATGACGGCAGGGATCACTTCCGAAGTTTCGTTGAATGCGAGCAATCTGTTGATGGACATCAAGCCCAGCTATATGTTGGGAGGAAAGCCGAGGCATCAGGCTGTCGGCCATGTCTTGGGGATTATCGCCGGGGGCCTAGTTGCGGTTCCGGTTTTTTATTCTTTGTTTCAAGGTAATATTGCTCTGTTCACCTCAGAGAGTTTGCCACTTCCCGGAGCTTCCATTTGGAAGGGCGTGGCGGAGGTTCTGACGAAAGGGATCAGCAACTTGCATCCAACGGCTCAGGTGGCGGCTTTGGTGGGAGCGATCCTCGGTGTGATGATTGAGATTGTGAATAAAAAAATGAAGGGCCGTTTCCCTCTGTCCGGAGTGGGGTTGGGTCTAGGTTTTGTTCTGCGTTTTGTGGATGCATGGTCTATGGCATTGGGAACTTTGATTTTCTGGATTGCGAGAAAACGCTGTAAAGACAAATCGGGTTTCGGTTACCGGGCTTTCGTGGATAATCAAGAGACTCTGGCTGCGGGTGTGATTGCGGGTGGATCTATTATTGGAATCATTTTAATCCTTTTGGAAAATGCAGTTGGTTAGTGCCGTTGTCCAGTTGTTTAAGGCAGATCTTTTTATAAAAGGGGATCTGCAAGTCTGGAGTGCTCTGGCTTTTCTTGTCGAGTGTGTCCTGCTAAGAAAAATCT
>JBCECD010000347.1:0-4899 GCA_039206745.1 Bdellovibrio sp.
TACTAGGCCCTTAACTCAGCGGAATTGTTGAAATCTCATCAAATCCGCCAAATTCCCTTCGGGAAATTTGAAAAATCAGATCAGCCGCAAGTGACAAAAGTTTCAACCGCCTAACCCCGCAAAAGAACAAAAGAAAACAACAATAACAAAGAGATAAAGTTCAAAGCGATTTTCAGTTCGAAAAAGGCCAACATCACGCGAGAATGCCCGAGATTTCCTGATTTATGCTATTTCTGTGCTACTTTTGTGCTACGGAAAAAATGAAAAATCAGAATTTTGGAAAGCTGGAAACCACCAGCTAACTTCTCGAAATCGCAGCGTTACGTAGTTTCCAAGTTGAGTGTCTGGAACGAACTCACAAAAAGGAGACAAAACGTATGCGAAAAACAGTACAAACCAAAAATCAAAGTGAAGCAACTGTCCTACGCCGCTTGCGCGAAGCTTCGGGCCTGACGATCCGGCAGGCAGGAGGCTTGTTGGGCGTAGCTCACACCACAATCAGCCAATTTGAAACCGGCAAGCGTACTTTTACGACGTTCAGAATTGAACAACTCGTGAAAGCCTACGGCTACTCAATGGAAGAGTATTTCAAAATCCTCGGGCGCAAAGCGGTCATCAACATCAAAGATGATTGTGTCACAATGATCGACCTCATGGACGACGATCAGTTATCAGCCATTCGAGCCGTCATGTCGCAGATGTTGCGCGTATCTCAAAGCCCAATCGCAACGACCGATAAACCAGAAATGTCGCAGTAATTTTTAATAAAAGAATCAAAAACCATAAGAGGAGTTATACAAATGGAAACCAAAACAGGAAAACCAAATACAAAAGTAAACGCAAAAAACAAATCCGTTCGTATCAGTCTTGAAAACCAAAAGAAGGCCGAAAAAATTCTCGTCCTTGCCAACAAGAAAAAGCTTGGACGAAAGATCAAGATCGACCATGTGCTGGCGATTGCATTGGATCTTGTTACGGATGAGCATATCAGAAGGATGCAAGATCAATCTTTATCGAATGAGGATCGAAAAGAACAATTGCGACAAAAATATATCGAAGCCCGAGGTCCGATTTCTAGAGATGAGTTTACAGGTTTTATGCTGACAAGGGAGTTTTCTGAATTTCTAGCGCAGCAGTCTCAAATTGTTAGTGCTGCTTAAAGGAAAAGGCGGATTGCATACTTCAGCAGTCCGCCTTCAACTTTTCAAAATAAGAATGAGGCCTTCCAGTCTAGAAATTGCTAAAGACGTAAGTCTGGCAGTTATGCCGAACAAAAGAAAAGTCACCACCGATATTAAGAGAGCGAGCATAGCTTTCATAATCAAAATAGCTCCGAGCCCAGGTTGGAATTTCGCTCAATTGTCCAGTCTCTTCGAGAAGGTTATAAGCAAAGTCTGTTTCAGATTCAAAAGCGCCCTGCCACTGTTCCAGAAACAGGTTTTCCAGTTCCATGCAATCACAATTGTGACCGTCTTGGCTCTGATACCAAAGCAAAAACGGTTCGCCATGAGCGACAATCAACCTAGCAATAGTCGAAACCCGCTCGATGTCTGGCCATTCACTTAGCGCAATGAAACCGAAACCTTCGTAATCGTGAACTGCCCACTCTTCCGCACAAGGCTCTGGTGACCTTTCCAGCATTGATTGGATATTGGCTTGAATTTCTTGTGGCTCTTGGTTGGCATTGATCCACTCACCATGCAAGAGTCCAGCGTTATAGGCTGCAAGACAAGCGACGTAGATTTTGGGACTGTCTTGTTGCGTTCTATTTTCCATGAATTTGTCTCCTTCTTCTGGTTTCAAAAAAACATTTTTCACCCGACCGGTACGCTCCCAGCTTGCTGGGCGGGGGGAAAATTCGGAGTAACTGGCGCTTCTTGCTTATGGGCTCGCGTAGGCCCTTTCGGGCCGTTCAGGAGGCATGACAAGACCCAAAAGGGTCTTGGCGGGACTCCGTGATAAGAGAACGTGAATTTGCAAGATGTGACAGGTGCGACTCAGAGAATAAACTAAACTGAAGGTACTCGTTCAGTTTATCCGCAGTTGGTATTTGTACCTGGAGGCCAAAGCCTCCAGATACTGGAGAGAACCGCTTATGCGGTTTGAGTCTTGGGAGTATAAGCCACTCCGAGAATCTGTTTGTAGTAATTCACATGTTTTGAAATGCGAATTCCAAGGACACTGTGAATGAGGTAATTGCCATCTTCGCTTAAGAACACGACGGGACGTGCGACCAAGCCATAAGTCATTTTGCGAGTAGCCGCAGTATCCTGGCTCCGAGGAGCTTCTTTTTTCTCGAAAGGAAGACCCAGAATCTTTTTGTAGAGATTGATAGGCATTTCGATTTTGAGATCAGCGCCTAGGCGATGAGTGATGCTTCCACGATCTTGATTCAGATAAACTTGCGGATTTGCGTTGAATCCTTGAGCGATACGAACTGTTTTTGCTGTTTTGTTTTCCATGTGACTTTCTCCTTGTGAAAGTTGTTTTGTTTTTTGTTCCCGCTCTCTATCGAGTGGGGCCTTCACAAAGGGCGAGGGCCCCGAAGAGAGAGGTACGAGCGAGCGCAGGACTGCAAGCCCCGACCGTCACACGAGAGCACCCGAGAGGTGCGGTAGAGGCATCGGGCATGACAGGAAAAAGCCGAAGGCCCTGGCATTGACTGATGCAAAGGGAGGAAAAGGCTGTTGGCTGAAGGGAGCATTTTTTAAAAACAACTTGTAGAGGATTACATGGAAAACTGACGCTAATTTTTTTGAAAGGGCGTGAGCGAGAGGAGGCTAGCAAATTAAAGAAATAATTCTGTCGCTATATGAATGCACTCCTCGCGATTTTGATTGCTGGCTGGTCCCTAAACTAGGGTCTTAACACTTCCAATTACATGGCTTTGCGCCTGTCTCACAACAGTGTCTTTCTTCACTCTTAAAAGACTTTAGCAATTCATTCGAATAGTTACTACCTTGCCGTGATGAGCGGTTAGGTTGGCTAGATGACGAATGTTGGGTTTCTTCGCCAAAAAATGGATTTGAAATATTCAAAAGAACTTTTTGGACATAGAAGGTCGCTGATTTTACAATTATATTTTTGGGTTCATAGCCGCCAACTTTTGATTCAACGATGTGTCCAGTTAATACTTTTCCAGCAGTCAAACTTGGGAGATCAAGTTTTTGTGCTTGAAATAAAAAATAAGATTGGTTGATCGCGCTTTCCTTTCGTTGTTTATAGAATGCTAACTCGCTAGCATCCTGAACAGTCAGCTGACCAACGATCTCAACTTGTCGACTGTGATGCCCATTCGCAACCAAATGACTTCCAAAAGTATCATCTTCAGAAAGAATGAATCCATGCTGCATTTCATGTGGCATCGAGTGTGAATGGTCCTGCGCTTGCGCCTGGAAGATGAATCCAAAGAGAGCTAGGATAATTGTTAGCTGTTTCATTTTCCCACCTCTGCCTGTTGGCCACTTTCCCAGCAGTTGCATTTGCAGAGAAGCACTTCATAAGCTTCCTTAAAGTTGAGGGCTAAGATTTTTTTAGTGATAATGTCGAGTTTTTTCATTTTTCGCTCCTTGTATGAATCAGCAAACTATCCACTTGGACGAATCTCAGCCACAGCAAAGTTTGCAAATATAGACATGCAAAAAACGCATGTTGCTTGAGTCTGAAACTGTGTGACGATGAGTTAACACTTGAGGGCATTTTACCATAAACATAAGTTGAAGAAATGAAGTCGCTTCGCTTTCTGATGTCATCCGATCAACTTGAACTTTTGCTCGCTTTCGAGGAGCGAAAGGGGCTGTCGAAGCTTGCGGAAGCTATGAGCCGCGATCCTTCTGTTGTTTCTAGGGGACTTCAGCGCATTGCTGAAGAATTTCCGGTCCTCGTAAAAGTAAAAGGCAAGTGGGAATTGACACCGCTTGGAAGAAAAATCAACGATTCAACGAGAGCTTTCTTGAGCGAGCAGAAGGCACTTATGTCTTCGGTACAAACGAAGTCTGAATCAAAAAAAACTTCTCTGACTCCAAAAACGGTTCTTGTTATTATAAACGCCCAACAAGGCCTGCTCGATACAACTCAACAGGGGCGTAATAATTCCGAAGCGGAAAAGAATATCGAATCTCTGTTAAGGCAATGGCGCTCAAAACAAATGCCGATCATTCATGTGAAGCATGTCTCTGATAATCCAAGCTCAGTTTTTTATCGTCAATCTTCAGGGTGTAACTTTTTATCTTGTGCAGAGCCATTGGAATCAGAAAAAATTGTGGAAAAGACTCGATCCAGCAGCTTTGTAGAAACCACTCTCGAGGACCTTTTAAAAACGATGGAAGCTGACCATATTGTTTTGGCAGGATTCACCGCGAACGAGTGTATAGATGCGACAGCCAGAGATGCCTCAGCTCTTGGTTTTTTGTCGTATGTCGTTGGTGATGCGACAGCAATGTTCGACATGAAAGCAGCGGACGGTAAGCTCTTAAAAGCCGAAAGAATTCATAAGCTAACATTAGCAAATATTGAAGCGTTCTACGCGAAAGTCGTCAGCACCAGCGACCTAATTTAGATTTAATGCCACAGTCTAGTATTGCCAGAAGGAAGGTCTAATATGCATTAGATCTTTAACTTCAAATTCTTCCCACTTCTCCTGTGTTTTTCACTGACATGATTCAAAAAAATCTGGGGCCTTCACGCACCAAAGAATTTCTCCTGTACTTGCATTGCGAATCAGTTGGACATTTTGATAAGGTCGAATCGCATTTGACTCAAATGAACTTTTTCCGTCATTCAACTGAATCCACTTTTCCTGAGACTGTCCTGGCAGTTGACGAATGATTTTATAGGATTGAATCTCAACCAGAACACTTTCGAGTCCCGATACGACTTGGCCACCTTGCTCAAAACTTC
>JBCECD010000348.1:0-4891 GCA_039206745.1 Bdellovibrio sp.
CGGTTGACCACGCTCGTAAGAAGAGTCGAACTGTTCACCGTTTGTTAAAGTTCCTTTGTAGTGAACCTTAACCACGTCTTCTTTTTTTGGAGAAGCGCCAGTGCCTTCTGTTTCAGTGATATATTGCAAACCAGAAGCTGTCGTTTTTACGCCTGCCGCTGTTTTGTTTTTTTCCAAATAATCTTTACCGGCTTTAGCGTTGCTCTCAGCTGCTTCAGTTTGCTTTTTCATCGCCAACTCTTGCAACTTCATCATCGCCGCTTGCATATCATCTTTAGTCATTTCGTTTTTACCAGCAGAAGCATCACGCAATGCTTGCGCCAAAGCGTCAGCATCGAAATCAATGTTTTGCTGTTTCAAATTGCCGCCAATTTGTTGGCCGATGGCATAGCTCGCCTTTTTAATATCCGTGTCGAGTTTCACTTTCTTCTGGCAAGCTGTTGTCAAAGCCATAGCGATGACAAGACCACCCCATACTAACTTATTCATGCTGTCTCCTTAAAGGTTGTTTCTTTTTCCGAACGACCTATCTTGCGACGAATTGTGGTTTTTTCAAATAGATAACGCACAGGGAAAATAAAGCTTTGTCACAAAGACTTGATATACTGCAAAGCCTCTTGGCGATTGCCATGAAAGATAATGCGCACTTGTCGCCGCTCCAGAGAGTTCTGGTAAAGAGGGTCATAATAATACTTCAATAGTTTTTCGATCCAAATTTTATTTCCGAGCAGATCGCCGCTGACAAAAAACTCCGCCTCCGCTCGCTCCATATCCTGCATGATTTCCAGCGAACGCTGCCCGCCCAATTTGCGATGCAAACTACGCAGAGAACTTTTGTACTTCTCAAAGACCGCCACCGCCTGTCGCCACAAAATCTCTCGTTCTTCAGCGCAGCGAAAAGCCTTCTCACCTCCAAGCCCCAAGGGAGTCTTCAAGACATACTCTTCATAAATATTCTCCACCCTCTGGGCGAGAGGCTCTTCCAACCAGATCAGAGGCGCCTCCCGCAAACTCTCGAAAAAAGAAGCAGGTTGATACAATCGTCCAATCAGCCGACTTTCATCCTCCACAAGTAAAGGAGATCTACGGGGAGAATCGCGATGCAAATACATCAGTTGCAAAGCCAACTGATTTTCAAAATCCGCCTGGGAAGGTTGAGCTCGCTCCAAGTAGGAACCAAATGCAGAGCCACGATGAGATGCCAGCTGTTCTAGATTTACAGCCGGATAAAAGGTCTTCACTTCCTGCAGCAGCAAGGTTTTCCCGCTCCCCGTTGGCCCCGACACCGCTATCATCTCACGCCCGCGACTGAGAGCATCCAGCTCTTCCGTTAAAAACTGACGGGAGGCTTTATAGCCTCCTTGAATCAAAGGGACATCCCATCCAGCTTCTTTCAACCACTGTTGAGTGATCTGAGATCTCTTTCCCCCGCGGAAACAGTAAACAATGCTCTCTGGATGTTGTGTCAGTATTTGCATCCAGCACTGAAGACGCCCCTCCTTGACCGCACCGGAAATCAGCTGATAGCCCAAACGGACCGCCGCATCTTGGCCCTCATGACGATAGGTGGTGCCGATGCGGGCGCGTTCTAAATCATTTAAGATCGGAGCATTCACAGCCCCTGGCAGATGACCTTGGACAAACTCCACCGGCGCTCGCACATCAATAAAAGTCGAGCCTTTCAAGAGCTGATTTTTCAGATCCTGTATCGTGATTTTAATATTGCACCCACTGGCTATTCAAAAATAACAAAAGATCCATCGGCCTGACATGCTTCCACCCGCCCTACAATCTCAGCAGACTTAAAGCGACTGCGCAAGCTCTGAACCATCTCCGCACTGACTTCCGGGGACACACTGAGCAGCAAGCCGCCACTCGTCTGCGGATCGTGCATCAAAAGACGGTGCAGAGGATCCACTCCCCGAAACTCCGTCTCTGTCGCCGTGTACTCGGCATTGGTGCGATGAGCTTTCGTCAAAAAAGATTTTTCGAGAGAAGATAAAGCTCGCGCAAAACGCGGCACTTGGGCCGTGTAAATTCGCAGACACACCTGGCTGGCCTTCGCTAGTTGCATGGAATGTCCCGAAAGACCGAACCCGGTGATGTCTGTCGCCGCATGGACATGAGGCAATAACTCGGTTGGAATATAATCAATGGCATTGTTAATCTGGGTCATGCTGGCCAGAGCCTCAGCAATGTCCTCTTCCCTCACTTCTTGTCGACGCAAAGACGCCGTGAGAGTACCCGTTCCCAGAGGTTTGGTGAGAATGAGATCATCACCCGCTCGAGCTCCAACATTGGACCACACTCTCTGCGGATGCACATAGCCAGTCACTGACAAACCAAATTTTAAAGTGTCATCGTCAATGGAATGTCCACCAACAAAGTTCGCACCCGCCTCCGCAATCGTATCACTCGCCCCCTGCATCACATCGACCACCACATCATAGGGCATCGATACCAGAGGAAAAGCCAAAATTCCCAAGGCCGTTTTGGGCCGGCCCCCCATGGCATAGACATCACTCAGAGCATTCGCTGCCGCCACGGCACCAAAGAGTTTTGGCGTGTCAACAATCGGCGTGAAAAAATCGAGAGTCTGCACCAAAGCCACCTCGTCCGTAACCTGATAAATGGCGGCGTCATCAAAAAGCCGTCCATCTACTAACAGAGCGGAGTGAGCCTCGGGGAACCTCACTTGCCGCAAAATCTGCCGCAACTCACTGGCCGCCACTTTGGCAGCGCAGCCTCCTTTTTGCACAGTTTGCGTGAGGGCTATGGGAGATGAGCTCATGACTCGTGAGGATCTCTTTGTTTGGCTTGAGAAGCGGCCTCGTGCTCGAGAGGTTGTTTTGGCTTGTGAGCCAATTGCTCTGAAGCTTCTTTCTCAGCAGGAGCATCTTCATTCAACCCTTTTTTAAATCCACGGATGGCTTCGCCCATGGAACGACCCAATCCAGGAAGCTTGCTAGGTCCAAATAATAAAAGAGCGATTCCACCGATCAAAAGAATTTCTGTCCATCCCAGATTCATAGTTATCTCCTCGTTTTGGGCCACCAAAATACTATAAGCCCTATTGCGTGGCAACAAAAGGCCGTGCATTATGTTCAAAGGAGGCTGCAATGTTAGATCTCATTTTGACACTCTTTTTGCACAGCGATGCAATAGCCCAGAATAATGCACAGAAGAAATCTCTCAATACTCAGCTCTTTGAGCAAGAGGAAGAATCCGGCAAAAAAGAAAAATCTTTGAGCTTTTCCGCCAAAGTACGCGCCGTGCGTGAAGACTCCGACGGAGTCGAAGTGTTTTTCGAAGGCGATAAAGCCAAAGGTGCGTTCACATTAAGCCAATCTGTGGAACACTATGCCAAAAAAGTCAAAGCTCTGGAGGAGAGTCGCAAGCCCGGCGGCAAAGCCGTGAGTATTACCGCCGATGCTGAAAAAAGAATCAAATCCGTAGAGGCGGCGGCAAGTGGAGATTCCAATGGCGATTGGGGCACCAGTAAACTTCCAGACTGAGCTTGCCTAACCACCGCGAAAGTGAGACTTTCACTCTTCGTATGACAGACTTCAGAGCGCGGTGGTTGAATCAATCGTGGAGACATCTCAAACGCATTCTCACTCTTAAAGGAGTGTTCATCCTTATTGGATTTTTATGGCGCCTGGCCTTTCTCCTGTCCTATGGAGGATCTCTGCAGGATCTTTCCGCCTTTCACTCTGACGTTATTCATGCCTTCATTCTCGGGGCTCGTTTTGATGGCACCGTGTTGTTTTATATCAATTCAATTCCACTCTTAATGTGGCTGATGATCAGTTTGTTTTCCTTCTGGAAAAGATTAGCACCCGCGCTCGACAAGATATTTTCTCATTTTGCACAGTTTTTGATTCCTTATTATGCAGTGATGCTTTTCATCGTCACCTTTGTTTCCGCCGTGGACTTTGGCTTCTACAGTTTTTATCAGGATCGCATCAATGTTTTGATCTTCGGATTCATTGAAGACGACACCCTGGCTTTGATCAAAACCATGTGGCGGAACTATCCCATTCTGTGGATTTTTACAGGACTGGGTCTCTTCACCTATTTTATGTGCAAAGGTTTAAAGCTTCACTTCCAGCAACTGAAGGAGTGGTGGCCTGCGCGTTTTCACAAAGTTTCCTATCCGGCTTTTGTTTTATTTTTTCTGCTGGTTTTCGTTCTGAATGGAGTGGGTGCGCGGGGCTCTCTGGGACTCTTCCCCTTGAGTGAGATGGACACTGGTTTTTCACGCAGTCTGTTTGTCAATCATCTGGGCTTCAACGGTGTGCGCGCCCTGGCTCGAGCGATGGAGCTGAAGTCTTTGCAAAAATCAAAGTGGGACAGCAATCTGCAATACTATGGCTATGGCCACAACCCACGCCAAGCCTTTGCTGACTTTTATAATATTCCGGAAGAGCAGGTCCCCGCAGATCCGCTGCAACTCTTACGTCACCGCACACCAGTGAATGCCTGGGCCGCAAAGACTCGCCCCCATGTTCTCATCCTCACCATGGAATCTCTCGGCGCCTATTGGTTGCGCTACAATCAAAAAGATTTTGATTTGCTTGGACCTTTTAAAAATCATCTGCAAGAAGACACTTATCTGCGACATTTTCTTTCGAGCAGCGATGCCACAATAGGCAGCTTGAGTTGCCTGATGATCGGCTCTCCACAAAGGCCTATCAGTGAATTCCTCACCGAGAGTGAATATCTACAGGTGCCTTTTCGCTCCAGTCCTGCCAGGGTTTTTAAGCAAGCTGGTTACAAAGCACGCTTCCTCTACGGCGGCAATCCGGGCTGGCGCGAGGTCAATAAGTTTGCCTTTGCTCAAGGCTTTGATGCCGTCGAAGGCGAGTATGAAATCGAAAAGGGCTTACAG
>JBCECD010000349.1:0-4788 GCA_039206745.1 Bdellovibrio sp.
ACCGGGCTGGATACAGCGCTTTTGTCATCTTCGTCTGATAGAGCGATCACGACAAGCAAAGCGTCTTCACGGAAAAATCCTTTGCCCTCATTAGCCAAGTAGCTTGCAGATAAAGCCGTGGCCATGGATTCCAGACCTCGCTCGTTATTGCTGCCAGCTTCACCAATCACCATGCGACTGGTGAGAGTGCTTACCAAATTCGGCGTAGTCGAGGTCACATATTTAGGCGAGCCGATGAATTTTCCACCATCGGGATTTGTGCCTCCCATACTGGTCGTGACAACGGCCATGTGATAATCCATCTTAAGCTGATTGAGCTTGCTCACCAGCGAGGGAATCTGATTGCTGAGATTACGCTGGGGTTGCAACATCGAAGAGGAATTGTCGACAATCCAGAGAATGTCGACCTTATTATTATAGGAAACATTTCCTTCGAAGGTGTTATTAGTTTGCGGGAGATCGAAAGCCACTTCTTGTGAGCAAGCCGTCAACACCGCCATCGCAGCGACGGCTGCCATTATCGTTGAAAATCCTTTTTCCATAGGTCCTCTCTATGCTTCTATGCTTATGCTGCCTTGGTCGTGAAGTTTTTAATGGACTCACGTGCTGACTGGCTCAAGGTGGTGAATTTAACACCATATTTTACAGGTTCAGCCTCATCGACTTCCCCTTTTACAAACTGCTTGCTCACGATCTGGCAAACAGCATTGAACGGAGGCACACCATCGCCGGGCTGGAAATGCAAAAACAAGGACTGGCCCGGTTGCAAGTGAGGCGTGTCGATGAGAACACCCGCTCCACCCGCGCTGATCTCGAGAGCTTGACCGCGGAACACCATCTTATTGTTATGCACAATCAGTGAAGCTCCGTAGGAAGCTCGCACATGGCGGCGGCGGAAGAAGATCTCGGCGACACCCACATCATTTGAGTCTTTCATGAGACGGATGTGCTCCGGAGAAAACTCCTCCACCTCTGCCACGCGTTTCCACGCGGGAAGTTTGGCATGCCAAATATAATCATATTCAAACAGAGTCTTCTCTTGAAGCATCTGTATCAACTCTAACTGACAGAAGGGGCCATAGTTGTTGCCTTCCTTCAGAATAAACCACTCTTTATCCTTCATAGTCGCGGAGCCTTCGTTGTGAGCGGACGATAGGGGCAATGGAGAAAGAGGTTTCTTCGCCGGAATTTGAGAGAGCTCTTTCGCAAACTCGGGATGCTCTAACAACATCATCCACTCGCCGACGTTCTCGTCGTAGACATAGTCGGTCCACTCATTTTCATGAGATGCAACTTTTTTCAGAACAGTCTCACGAGTATACGGTCCGATATGAGTCCCATTATTGGAAAGATAGTATTGTTTTGACATCCTCATTTACTCCTTACCTGTCGTGGAGATTCTATCGGCGGATTCAAGACTCGACTTAACTGTAGGATTTTAAACATTTTCCGGGAAAAGAGATCCTCGTATTTTGTCGAACTTTCAGACAAAATATTTTTATTAAAGCCTTCATTGCAAACTCCGATGAGGTTACTGAGATATCAATATGAAATTAAGAAAAAATATCCTCATTGTGGACAACAACTCTGAAATCGAACAGCTGGTGAAAGAACCATTGCTGAAGCATTTGGAAAGTTCCAATGTTTCTCCTATTGTGGTTCGAGCCAAAGACGGTGCCGAGGCTGCGATCAAATCAGAGAATCAAAAATTTGATATGGTTCTTATAGATACGGAAGTTCCCCGCCTGATGGATGGGGGCTTTGTTTATGGAATTCATACTTATAAGAATACGCAGGATGCGGAAGTGCTGGTGATTTCTCAGCGTGAGCTTTCGGATTTGCCTGAGTCTCTACAAAAGTCGAGGTTCTTCAAGAAACCCATCTCTCCATCGGATTTAATCAACGCCATGATCTCGGTGCTAAATGTGCAACATCACGGTCAGGCTAAAGATGCGAACACTTCTGCAGCTGCCGCGAAGTTTGCTGTCGATGTGCGAGTTATCAATGCTGTGATCAAGGCCACGACCAGTGTCTTGGGACAGTTTGGTGTTTCTTCTGTAAAAATGGAGAAAGCTATTCCCAAATCTCCCCATGATCCTTTAATGGGCGAGGTCTCTTCGATCATCGACATCAAGAGTCGATCTTTCCAAGGATTTCTTTGTATCTCTTTTGATAAGAGCAGTTTCCTCGACGTCGCTTCTTCGATGTTAATGGAAGAACAGACCGACCTTACTCAAGACAACCAAGATGCCGTTGGTGAAATCAACAACATCATTTTCGGTAACGCCAAAGCCGAAATCACAAGTTACGGAGTCGAACTCACCGTTCCCCGTATCCTGATCGGCCTCAAGCAAACCATCCCATGCCCTCCCAGCTCTGCCGGCATGATGATCCCCTTCTCCACCGGCAAAGGCCAATTCTACATAACCGTAATAGCCCTCCCCAAATCCTAAAAGGGCCTAAAAGGTGCCTGGTGATTTTTTACGCCTATAGTGCGTTAATCCGAAATCCGGGCGGCCTTTTTATTTATTAACTCATTGGAATTATTTGCTTTCTCTGCGGAAGACTGGGGAAAATCACCAGGCACCTTTTTTCTCCTTTTTTCTTTTTCATCTTTTAGACTTCTCTGAAATTTTTACTAACTGAGATAAGAAAAACAGGCTTGAGATCAAAACAAGAGGACAAGAAAGATTGGAGAACTGGTGTCTTTTTTGCATACCTCTTTTTAATCCGGAAGGTGATATGCGCTCGAGTATTGTATTTCTCATGCTGATTATTTTGACTGGTGTTGCTGCTGAATCAGCTACTCGATGTGAAATGGCTCTCTCTTTGGATGCTAATAGCGCTCCAAATGTCCTCGGCCTACTTCATCAGCAACACCGAGGTTCAAATAATATTTTTATCAATCAAAACGATCGTCGGGCTCAGCCTTCCAAAGGAGGAAGCTGTGGTCCCACATCCGTTGTGAATTTGTTGCAAGGGTTGCGAGTAGCCGCAGGTTTGCCTTTGTTAGAAAAACCTTATGATGTGATTTTCGAGCTCTTTGTAAATGATCGCGAACTGCTTGCAGGCAATACAAGCCCCCAACTCATGCATGAATCACTTCGCTATGTGACTCAGAAATATCTTCCGGGTCGAAAAGTTAATATTTCCACTCAAGTACTCGAGGGGTTCAACTATTCGCTTCAAGGCGAAGTGCAATGGGCACCTGCTCTAAGAGAGAGTGATATCACTCCTCATCAAGGGACTTTTAAAATCATTGGTTTTTCCATCGTCTTTCCTAACGGAGAAACAGCCGGTCATTATTCTGTTGTTAAAGATCTAGTTAAAGGAAAACTCTCTGTGATCGATCCTAATTTTCCAGAAAAAATAGGCGAGTTCATTGTTAACAATACCACCATCGAATGGACCACCTCTCAAACAGCCAGCCAAAGTATCGAGCTTCAACTGCAGCCCGGCACCGAAATCCAAGATTCATTCCAACCCGGAACGCGCTTCATCGTTCATACTGTCCTCACCATCGAACTCGCCAAAGCCCCAAAAGGTGCCTGGTGATTTTTCCCAGCTTTTTCAGACAGAATTCAATGTTTTCAAGAATTTAGCCTGGCTTAGCGCCATCCGAACGACGGATTGACGCATTATAGGCGTAAAAAATCACCAGGCACCTTTTGTTATTCGAGGGCTTTTTTCCATTCGGGGGTTGGGGGGATTAGTTTTCTTTGTTTGATGTCGAAGAGGCCGAAGGTGAGGATGGCTTCGCTGGCTAGAGAGCCGTCTGACTTGAGCATTTGTTGGCGCATTTTTCCTATTTTGCCTTCATAAGAAAGGAGCTCCGTGGTGATCGTGATGTCCTCACGCAGACGGATTTCTTTTAGGAACTTGACGTTCACTTCCAAGATCACCGGACCTAATTGCATTTTGTGAATTTCGTTGAAACCGAATCCCTTCGGAGTAATCACTTCCCAACGGGCCTCTTCATAAAGAGATAAATAAGTGGCATTGTTGACATGTCCGTAAGAATCGACATGACCCTCGCGGATTTTAAGTTTGTATTCACTGAGTGTTGACATGTTGCTGCTCCTCGCTGCTCAAAAATTTTATTGTGGTACTAACATTTCACGGACAGAGTCGTAGTCTCCATCCGTCGAACGCTTAAATGCCGTGGCTCCCAGCATGAGGTCAATAGCCTTACGCCCCTCCTCCGTGGAAGCAAATTGCAGTAAAGCCTCGACAACTTTTTCTTTGATCTCCTCAGGAATATCCTTGCGGAACACAATAGGATCGTTCGGAATCGGATCAGATAATTCCAAAATTCTCACCTTGCTCTCAACATCCGGATACTGAGCCTTCACCAAACGGCGCGCATCTTCCAACTTTCCATCTCGCGGTGGACTGTAGTAAGTCGCACCCGCATCCACTTGACGCTGGTAAACCATCGACACCACACTGTCATGTTTCATCGCAAAGACCTCTTCCTTAGGCTGAATCTTCCGATCCCTCAACGACTTCAGAGGAAGAAGATACCCCGACGTCGAAGCCGGATCCACAAAGGCAATTTTTTTGCCACTCAAATCACTCAAAGATTTTATATTGCTATCCGAGCGAACCAAGAACTGAGACTGATACGTCGCCAACCCATTGCGGATCACCGTCAATCGCGCCTCCACTCCAAATCGCTTGTGCGCCAATGGTCGCTCTATGTTTCGCCCATTAACCAATTTTATTCGGTCTCGGGGGGAATGCTGATCGGTTTGTATGCCCATCAGAAACCGAAACTTTCGCCTGGAG
>JBCECD010000350.1:0-4785 GCA_039206745.1 Bdellovibrio sp.
CTTTTCCATCCTGAATCCCGGCGGGGTTAAATGTCTTTTTGAGTAAAATGTAAGGACCGCTTTGCCCCTCCAAAACAACCCCCACATTTTCATAACGGCCTTTCTTTTGACCGTCTTTTTCGTATTCCCCGACGCGAATAGCCAGATCGTGTGTTTTAGCCATAGAAAATTCTCCTTATGCAATTTTACTTTTTGCGTTTATATAAGCTTCGTAAGCTTCCTCTGCCGTAGAAAAATAACCTAACGGAATATCCTTATGTCTCCGTCTGATCTTTGACGAATATGGCTTGAAACGGCATCCGGGGTTATGCTTAACGCCGGGAAATCCGGTTTTATTCTTAGCAGGCCTTCGATTAAATACCTGTTCTTCTTTTGTGGCCCATCTACAATTTGAAGGTTCGTAATTTCCATTGTTATCAATCCTATCAATAGAATGACTTTTAGACGGTCTGGGGCCCATATCAGAAATGAAAGCTTCAAATGAATGCTTCCACCTATCGCAAACACTGATTCCACGCCCTCCATAATAAGCATAAAAATTTGTGTTTTTGTTAGAGCATCTAGCGTTCATCGACAGCCAGGACTGATATTCTGGGGTTTTGTTTGTAGCATGTCCGTGTTTCATCACTGCATCTTTCTGAAGGCACCCGCAACTTTTTGACAGGCCGTTAACAAGATTGGTTCCAATCACATTCCTAGATACGCCACACTCGCAGATACAAAACCACATAGTTTTCCCGCGTGCATTTTTCTCGGCCAAGAACTTAACATGCCAACGACCAAACTTGAGACCAGTTAAGGTATGTGTCTTTGCCATTATGCCACCTTAAAAATATCCGAAACTTTTTGAGTTCCGTCTTTGATTGCTTGTCCATATCCGCCGAGTTCGCGGGCCTGATCGTCTGTGAGATCCAGGACCTTCGCGAGTTTAAACTTTGAGCAGATGTCTTTTTCTGAAATGCCGACCTTGCGACAACTCTCGATGAGGCCCTTTAGTCTTTTAGTGCGATCGTCGTCGCTAAATTGGCCTTTTTTACTCTCCTCAGAGGCATTGACTGTCCCCTCATTATCACCAAAGTCCTCCAGGTCTTGAGTAAAGAAATCAGATGCGCCGACGGCCAAAATAGTCGCTCCAACAAATGCGCGTTTCTGGGCCATTTTCATGAGTGTGTTTTGAATATCAGCGATGGGAGTCATCTCCTCACCGGTCTTTTTCTTTTCCTTATTAACCCATTCATAAATTGCACGGCTCTTGTATTTCTTTTCATGCGAGGTGCAAACGCCCTCACATTCCGCGATCACCTGGCCCGACTTAAGATGATAAACTTCGCACTTGTAGGTGTAAGAAGCGTAATTCCCAACACGGTCTATTTCTTTATCTGTCTGAAAGAAACGAGCTCCTAAACCGAAAAGACGGTTTAGTTTTTCAGCGCCGGGCTTATAAAGAGAGTTTTTAGGTGTGCCCTTAATGATGCCGAAATCGACATCTTTCATTAATTGGCCAGCAGTAAAATTTCTGAGCATCTTTCTTTGATTAGAAAGTGCTTCAAAGTCTGCTTGAGTGACTGGCAAGTTTGAACCTGCATAGTTCGATTGATTTTCAATCAAGGCCAGCTCTTTTACTTCTCTTTCTTTAGGTTTACGTGACATTATCCAACCCCCGCGAAAGAGACTTCATCGTCTTGCATATAGGCTGGGCGTGTGGCTTCACGAATTTCATCCGAGTATGAGGGCCATGAATTGTCTTTCATGCAAGCGGCGACCTCGCTAAGCAACAAATGACGTTGACCGCGTGCTCGATTTAAATCGGATTCTGAAAGTCTGAAGATCTGCGACCCAAATGGACTCTTCTGTTCGTAGGCGATGAAATAGAATTCGTTAATTTCCTCACCAGTCGCGGCCTTAATTGTCTCGAGGTAGTGAGCTGCTTGAATATCGTAACCAAGTGCAAAGATATTGCGCTCAAAGGAATCCATGTTAGTTGTGGACTTTAGATCCGCCGCGAATCCAGCGCCCCAAATATCGGGACGGGCTTTAACATAAAGCATGGTCGTGGGGTCTTGAGCATATACCGAAAGCTCCACCTTTGCTTTGTTGAGCATTTCCATTGCCTTTTTGTTGGCGACAAAAGAATCAAGCATAGCTTCAAAGTTGTCGAAGAACTCTGGCTCAACGGGAACTTGCTCAGGAGTTAACGTGGTCAAAAAAGCTGCATACTCTTTCGAGTTTGATCTTACTAGAGAGCCATCCTCTTTTACTGGGCGGCGAACATAGCGCCAAATATCTTGCTCAAGCAAGAGCGAGTGGATGGCCGTGCCCTTCTCCATCTCGTGGGTTGTCTCGGCATTTTCTCCCTGCCAAGCATCGTAAAAATGCGCAGGACTTTTACGCATCTTTCTCAATGGCGAGGAGGAAACATATGCTTTCTGAGCGTGGTAATCTTCGGCTTTTTCTGTAAAAACACCTAATCTCATATGGCTACCTTTCTTTTTTAAGCAGCAGGAAATGGATCATCATTGTTATACGAACGCTCAGGAACTTCTGAGCGCGCCACCGCAACGGCGTCATAAATGGTCTTAAGTTTTATTGGAAAGTTGTTCTCAATCCATGCTTCTGAAACAGGAGCAAAGGCGCCGAAATATTCTGAATGAACGCGAATTTCATGAACAAAACCGCTGCCGTCGTAGTCCACTTCCAAAACAGACTCGCGCTGAAAGAGTTCAGAGCTTCCTATACGAACTTTGTCGTCGATCTCAAGAGTGTAGATCATTTCACCACCTCAAATCTTTGTCGTAAATCAGCCTCAACTTCTTTCAAAGTTTCCTTAAGCAAGATCTTAAAAACTTCCTCAGCATCGATCTTATAAAGCTTTGCCAGGCTTTTAATTTGTCCGATGGGAGGGTGAGAAACGCCTCGCTCCCAATTCGAAACAAACTGAGGAGTGGAGTAACCCAAATGATCAGACACATTTCTTTGAGAGAGTCCCGCCTCTAAACGCTTTTGGCTTAGATAGCTCCCTAGTTCTTTCATCTGCCCTCCGATAGAAAATGTCCAACAGCAACGTCCACCGCGTATTCGATTTCAAACTCAAGGTCGTATTCAAAGTGCGTTTCATTGATGTAGTGAAGAGCTGCCATGAGAAAGGCTTCTTTCATGATTTCGAGTTGTGAATTCATCTGCCCTCCAAAGGCAAAAGCAATGCCCTACGCTGGTTTTCAGCGATAAAAATTACAAACTACATGTGCCTAACTTCACTGCGGCGAAATCTTGTTCTATAAGGCTGATATTCAATCGTGGTTAATTCCCCCTTTTGCAAGGAGGTCAAAATTGACACACTTTTTGAATAACCCCATCCAAGCGCTTAGTGGTCTCTAACACTTCGAAGCTGAATAGCGGGGTTGTTAGGAAACGCTTTGTAAAGAGTGCGTCGGTAAACCGATACCTCGCTGCCGACGTTAATCTTGTGGTAGAGAACACAAGATCGACATAATCGTCAGTTCCCCGAAAAGGGACATAAACAAAGCAACCGCAAATCAGCTCTTTTTTTCTTAGGGCCCCAGTAGGGCAACCCTAAAGAAAAAAGTTCGCACAGGACGGCACCTAACACCTTTTGAACAAGCTTTCGCCGCTCAATAGAACTTTCGCGCCAACGAAAGCTCCTTTGAATTGCGAAACTACGAAGCCTTCTTTAACAGGGCTTCGAGTTTCAATTCTTTAAGTAGCGACTTCAAAGCCGCATTACTTAAATTTGTTTTACCGGTTAAGAATCGACTTAATGTTGTTGGATGCACACCAACCTGGTCAGCTAACCAGCGATGCTTTAACCCGCGCTCTTCAATCCTTTTTTTGATCTCTTCCAACATTACTACCTCTGCATACAAATATACGCTATTTGCATATATATTTCAACATATATATGCATACAGCTTATAGAAAATGACGCTATATGCGTATAGGCTTACAATTAATGGAAAATACTAAGGTTTTCGGAAGTCGATTGCGTTCCGAAATAAGACGAAAAGGATATAAAACATACAAAGAGGCTGCAGATGCCTTTGGTGTAAGCCTTTCTTACCTTAATCAGCTTATGCGCGATGAGCGCGAACCTTCAGTAGAGCTATTAAATTCAATATGCGAGATCTTGGAAATAACCCCAAATGATCTGTTTGGGGTTAAATCGACGGGGGCGCAAGATACTGCCCCCTCAGACCGCGCCTCCCGCATCCTGGCTATTCAGGGCCGCATAAACCAATTCAGCGAAGATCAAATCGAAGATCTCGAATCGGTTTTGGACCAATTAGATCGCAAGGCGGGTCAGTCTCAATCTGAGAAAAGGACTAAGTAAGCCTTTACATTTTGGTATATACCATATACACTATATATATGGTAACGATTTTAAGCGAGCACCATTTAAAGTATAAAATAAACGATAATGATCATAACCCTCCACATGTTCATGTAGAGGGGCTTGGTTGTGCCATCCGAATTAACCTAATGACGCTGGAACCGATGGATGCAAAAACTGAATTTTCAAAAGGCACTGTAAATAAAATCGTTACCTTTGTAAGAGAAAACAGACAACTTTTTATTAGTGAATGGGAGAGAATTCATGGCGAAGATTAAATATGGTAAAGTAGAAGTGCCCGCAGAGGCATTCAAAGATGAGAACATAACAGCTCACATCTCTATCAAGATGCCAATGACTATGCTTAAGGATCTAAAGCGCCTCGCTCTCAATGAAAAGTACGAGGGTCGCTATCAGACTCTTATGAAAGACATCTTAGC
>JBCECD010000351.1:0-4742 GCA_039206745.1 Bdellovibrio sp.
AAGTAGGTCTGCTAGTTAGTAAATACAACCAACTCGCTGATCGCCTGGAGACCACCACGGTCTCCAAAGAGTTCTTGGACAGTGTGATTCAATCCATCAAAGCCTTCTTATTCATCGTCAAAGTCTCACATCAGCCGCAGAGCCCGGAAAAAAGTCCCTACTTGATTTCGCAGGCAAACGAAGCGGCCTTACGACTTTTAGGTCTGTCCTCTTCACAAATTGCAAAGATGGATTTAAAAACTCTGATCAATGCCTCTGATGAATTCAAAGACCATCGCTGGCTGCTGCAGTCACGACAAAGCATCGAAGCGGAGATTCTCGACCGCCATCACAAATATGTCCCGATCCTGATGAACTGGGCGGTGCTTCCCAATCGCACCGGCAAGGATTTGACTTTTGTTTTTATCTGTACAGATATCACTGACCGCATGACCGCCGAACAGGCTCTGATCGAAGCCCGCGAACAAGCCGTCAAGGCTTCCCAGGCCAAATCTGAATTCTTGGCTCGCATGAGCCACGAAATCCGCACACCTCTCAATGCCATCATCGGCATCACCGACATCCTCACCGAGTCGGATCTCAAGCCCGAACAGTCTCAGCTGGTCAAAGTCTGCGCCAATGCCGGAGAAAATCTTTTAGCCCTGATCAATGATATTCTCGATATTTCCAAGATTGAGGCGCGTGAAGTGCGGCTGGAAAGAATTGCCTTTGATCTTGAAGCCACCATCCAAAACATTTGCGATATCATGAAACAAAAAGCCGCAGAAAAGAATCTTCAGTTTCAGCTGCACATGAATTTGCAGCAGAAAGCCTCTTCCGCCATTATCGGGGACCCCACTCGCCTGCGACAGATTTTATTCAATCTGATTGGCAATGCGATCAAATTCACGCAAAAGGGAGGCATCCAGGTCTATCTGGATTTCTTCGAGTCCGATGCGCAATTCCTGCGCTTTTCCATCAGTGACACTGGCACGGGTATTCCCCGCGACAAGCAATCTCTGCTCTTTCAAAACTTCGTGCAAGCCGACAGCTCCATCACTCGCAAATTCGGAGGCAGCGGCTTAGGGCTGACAATTTCAAAAAATCTTGTGGAATTAATGGGTGGAAAGATCTGGTTTGAAAGTGCCGAAGGCCATGGTAGCACCTTCTCTTTCACCATGCCCTATATTCCCACGGAATCTCTGCAGGAAAATTTGTCCACTCAACAAAATGCATCCCCCGAGCCGACGACACCCACGACTCCCGCCCGGACCTTGCGCATCGTGGTGGTCGATGATACTGAAGACAACCGCTTTCTGCTTTTGACCTATTTGAAGAAACTACCCTTTGATGTGGTACAGGCGGAAAACGGACTGGAAGCCATCGAAAAAGTTTTCTCCGGAGAATTCGACCTCATCCTCATGGATATTCAAATGCCGGTGATGGATGGTTATGCAGCCACAAAAAAAATCCGTCACTGGGAGTCTGTTCACAGTCGCAAGCCCATTCCTATCATTGCGGTGAGTGCCAACGCGATGGCCGAGGACATTCAAAAATCTTTGGATGTAGGGTGCACAGAACATGTGACCAAACCTATCAAGAAAACAGCTTTAGTTGAAATGATCCAACGCTATATTCATTGATCTTCAAGTGGGAGAAAGCAATCGCCCCTGGCGAAGAGTGTTCACTCGATTGGCCAGACTTTTCACATCCTGCTCATCATGAGTGACCAACAGAGTGGGAATTTTTTCCTTTTCAATCAAACGCTGAACAAGCTTGCGACTTTCCTCTCGCAGCTCCTGATCTAAAGCGGAAAAAGGCTCATCAAGCAAAAGCAGCCGTGGCTCTCCCACCAAGGCCCGGGCTAAAGCCACTCTCTGTTTTTCACCGCCAGAAAGAACTTCGGCCTTTCTTTGCAAAAAGCCCTGCATGTTCAGAGTCTCGATCAAATCCTCCCTATGAGCTTTGAGTTTCCTCTGATCCACGCCCCGCGCTCTGGCGGCAAAAAGAATATTCTCCTCCGCTGTCATGTGCGGGAAGAGATCCAAAGTTTGAAAGACCACACCGATCTTTCGCTCTGGCGAACGCAGACGAGCAAGGTCCTCTCCTTGAAAGAGCCAGCGCATGCCGGGACAAGGCTCTAAACCTAAAAGAATACGGAAGATGGAAGTCTTACCCGAACCCGACGGCCCCCACAAAACGGTCACGCCCTCATCGAGAATCTCCAGTTGGTCGATGCTCAGTTTAAAGTCACCGTAATCACGGTGCAAATTTTCGACGTAAGACACGACTGCCTCCGACACAAATGCCAAAACAAATAAGTCCGGCGAGTACAATGAGACCGCTCAACAAGATAGCCTGGTTCAAACGATAACCCGACATCAGAGTCTCAGTCATCATCCCAATACTCAAATCCCGATGCGCCAAAATACGAGAGATCGCAAAATCTCCACAGGCCCACACCGCTGCAATGCCGGCCAGAACTCCCGCACGCCCTGCCAACTGCGGAAAAAGCAATTCGCGAAAAATCTGCCCGCGCGAAGCTCCCATCACATAGGCCACTGTCACTTGCGACTGCAAGGAATGCATCTCTGAAGCCCATCCCATACGCACTAAGCTATTCAAGCTCAACAACACCAAGGCCAAGGGAATCTTGAGATAGGGAAAAAAGCCTTCATTGGGTCCCCAAATCAACAGACTAAAGCAGGCTAAAGATGTTGATGGCGCGACATATCCACCGAGAAATTTTTCAAACCATGAAGCCTGCCAGCAATAAGCCGTCACCATCAAAAAGGCATAGCACAAAAAACCCGAAGACAAACCAATGAGCAAAGTTCCCGCAAAGCTCATCCCAATGGCTGCCTCCAAACCATAAAACGCTGAAAACGAGGACAACCCCTGCAACAGTCCCTGCACATAACCATAGATGTACAACAAAGACAGTCCCGCCAAAACCCCCAGCCCACTCAGGGCTCGTAGCAAACGCAAATTCACATGCCGGGCGCGCGCAGCCCCGGATCGAGGACGGGCAATAAAAGACAGAGCAAAAATAAATACAGATTGCAACAGGGCCAAGAGCACAGCTCCCCCCCACTCCTGAGTGAGTCTGATTTTTTCGTAGATCAAGACTTCAACCGTGGTGCCACGCCCTCCGCCGACAATCAGAGGAACAGCAAAACTGGCAAAACAAATAACAAAGATGAACAAACCCAAATGCCAGAGATCCTTGCGGATCATCGGCAGCAAGCCTTGCCAAATAAAACGGGGCCGGGACACTCCTTGCACATAGGCCCATTCAGCCACACCACCCACTTTGCTCTCGATGGCATGGGCAAGGATCACCGCCACCAAACCAAAATTCATCAGCGAATGAATCAGGACTATACCCGCCAATCCCATTGGAAAAGGATCCACCACGTTTAAAACCGACAACAAAATAAAAAGCGGCGGCAGAAAGTTAGGCAGCAGACAAAGAACTTCCAAACTCACGCGCCCGCGAGGAGCCACATCCCGGGAGACACTCACCAGCCCGCAGGCCACCCAAAATCCTAAAAACAGCGAGAAGAGTGCGGAAAAAAAAGATTGGATGAAACTGTTTTTAAAAGCCCAATAAAGTTCCGCCCAATCAGGCATCGATGAGATTTCAAATTGTCCCAAGAGAAACAGAAATGGAAAAAGCAAGAAGAGAACCAAAGCCCCGCGCAGAGCACTCGGCAAACTCAATTGAGCTCTCCTCGACGGATCTCGGTCCATCTTTTAAGCAAGCGGTCCACTTCGATCTCTGAAAGAATATCCACTTGCGGAATGGTTTTCACATTCATCAGAGGCGCAAAAGCGGTGTTTTCCACCACTCCTTTGAGCACCGGGAACATATAATTTTTTTCCATGATAATCTTCTGACCTTCCGGAGACAGCATCAAATTGACAAAATGCTCGGCCAGGTCACAGTGACGACAAAATTCCGGAATGCCCACAAATTCATACTGCACGGGTAAAGGTTCCTCGAAAGACAGAGCCACATAATCTTTTCTTTTCTCTTCGGCCTCATGATAGAGCGGCGAGGTCACATAGGAGTAGACCAATCGCGCCTGCCTGTTGGTGAAAAGACCGTAGGACGTGGACCAGTTTGGAGAAAAGCTGTGCACCTGACTCATCAACTTTTGCAGGTATTTGAATCCCTCTTCTTCACCCTTTGAGCGGATCACCCAGTACAGGAACTGCATTCCTGGAGAGCTGGTGCGAGGGTCTTGCAAAGCAATCCGTCGCGCTAATTCAGGTATCATCAAAGTATCCAAAGAGTTCGGCAACTGCGCTATTTCCCCTTTGCGCGCCACAAAGGTCAAAGCACCCCAATCGTAGGGAATAAAAAAGCTATTGGCCAAGGCCGGCTTCACAGAGTCATAGACATCCATGGAACCCATGCTCATCTTGCGCCAGTTTTGTTCAGCCGTGGCTTTGGCCAAATCAAACTGATCCAACCCCACCACCAGATCCGCACCGAGGCTTTCCCCTTCAATGCGCAGGCGCTGCAATAAAATTCCGGAGTCACTGCCTTCAATGAATTCCACTTTGCATTTACACGTCTTTTCAAAAACTTCCTTTAAAACAGGTCCCGCCCCCCACTTCCCAGTGAAAGACGCATAACCAAAAACCCTCAGTGTGGGCAAAGCGTTTTGGCTGGCACCTTGATATGTCTTATGCAAGACAGCCAAAAACAGACCGAGAAAAAAAGATCCGATATATAGAACAAAAAGCTTCACGCC
>JBCECD010000352.1:0-4381 GCA_039206745.1 Bdellovibrio sp.
CGATAATGGTGCTGTCCTGCGCGCCCAAGGTGCGCGCAGCCAGGACAAACTCACGCTCACGGATGGAGAGAATACTTCCGCGCACCAGACGGGCCACTGTCATCCAGGAAAACAGGCAAAGAATGATGACCATCTTGACGATGCTCTCGTTAGAGGTGCTGATCATGGCCTTCAACCAGGGAATTTTACTCAAATCAATAGCTGCCATGACAATCAGGACGGGAATCGTTGGCAAGGATAACAGGGCATCGGTTACGCGCATCAGAATCGTATCAATCGTGCCGCCGTAAAAACCGGCAATGCTGCCGATCAGAAGTCCAATCAATGCCGAAGCCAAAGCCACGAGAATTCCCACGCCCATTGAAACCCGGGTGCCATAGACCAGGCGAATAAAAACATCGCGACCTAACTCATCCGTTCCAAAGAGATGAAAAGTCTCGAAATCTTTAAAGACAGAAATCAGATCCTGGGTGGCGGGCAGATCGAGAGACTTCAGGGAAGAGAGAGCTTGTGCTGGTTCCTGTAGAGCCAGCTCATAAATGGCATCTGCTTCGGCCACGGCGACAATATTTTTTTCCACCAGAGCTTTTTGGATGACATCCGCCTGCTCTGGACGAACTGTGATAAAATGCTCCACGGCCGTCTCGCGCACATCCTGACTGGCTTGAGCTGTGGTGAAAGGAGCAAGGTAACGATGAGCCACATTCTGCACATCGGGATCCAGTCCTGTGGCATATTGAATGGGCTCAGCCAAAACTGATATTAAAATAAAGAGAGTGATGATCACCGCTCCCGCCACGGCCAGGCGATGCTCTAAAAACTGATTGAAAACCATCTTCCACATGGGAAGAGCTGTTTCCATTTCGGCGCGGTCTTTGGCGGAGAGAGTATTGGCTGTGATTTCCATATTATCCATAGTCATTTCGTTTGAGCTCATGTCACCCTCTATTGATAAGAAATACGAGGATCTGCAAAACCATAACAGATATCCGCCACTAAATTCATCAGCAACACCATGCTGACAGAGATCACAAAAGAAATCATTGCCACATTGTAGTCATTGCCGATGATCGAGTCGTAAACTAATTTTCCCACGCCTTGATAAGCAAACACCGTTTCAGTCAAAATTGCCCCTGAAAAGAGCCCCGAGAAACTCAGAGCTAAAATAGTGATAAGGGGAATCAAAGCATTGCGAAAGCCGTGCTGCCAGATCACCACTTGACGGGAAAGTCCCTTTGCTCGTGCTGTACGAATAAAGTCATGGCGAAGAGCCTCTAACATCGCCGAGCGCGTGAAGCGGGAAAAGCGTCCGATCTGTTGAATGGAAAGGCTCAAAACCGGCAAAATAAGATAGATCGAGCGGTCCATCAGATCCGCCCAAAAACCTAAGGGCTCGCCGCCAATACTCTGAGTTCCACCTGCTGGCAGAATAGGGAACTTCACGGCAAAAATGATAATCAGGACGATGGCCAGCCAGAATGAGGGGATCGAAATCCCGGCAAAAGAAAACAGATTCACCACATAATCCGTGCGACTGCCAGGCTTGAGAGCTGACAGCACGCCCAAAGGAATGGCGATCAATAAAGAGACCACCAAGGCGGCCATAGACAGCAGAAAAGTATTCCACAGACGAGGCCCCATCAGCTCCTGCACGGGCACGCGATAAGTTCGGCTATAACCGAGATCGCCTTGCATGATGGAGCTCATCCAGCTGGAATAGCGTTTGTAGACGGGCTGATCCAAGCCATAGAGGGATTTCAATCGAGCCACATCCTCTGCCGTGATCTTCGGGTTGGAGGCGATCATCATGTCTACAGGATCTCCCGGCATCAAGCTCATCAAGTAGAAACAAACATAGGATAGAATCGCTATCACTGCGAGTGTTTGCAAAATGCGACGGGTGATAAATGTACTCATGACGGCTCCTTCGGCAGAGATCCTCAGTTTAGTTCAATGTCCAGTCTTCGATATTGTTGGTCTCGTAGAACTGATGCCCTGACATTTTGTAATTCTTCAGATTTTTTGGAGTTACAGAAATATCGGAACGATAGTAAAGAGGCAAAACCGGAACTTCCGCTGTGTACTCTTTTAAAATCGTATGAGCCAGTTCAGCGCGCTTGTTGGCGTTGAACTCCAGATCCAGGGCATCCAAACTCTTATCGACATTGGCATTTTTCCAGCCATGGAAGTTCTGCCCTGACCAGCCGTTGCTGGAAGAGGGAATAGCTTTGGAGGAAACCGTTGAGCGGGGAGAGTTTTCAGGTGAAGACACCCAAGCAAAAAGAGCCAGGCCTTCAAATTTGCGTTTTGTCATCGTATCGCCAAAGAAAACACGAGCCGGCTCATTCTTGACGAGAATTTCAATGCCTGACTGTTTCCATTGGTTTTGCAAATAAACCTGCACCAATTCGCGGGTTTTGTTGCCGGCAGTTGTTTGAAAGTGCAAAGATAATTTTTTGCCATCTTTATAGCGATAGCCATCTTTCTCCATTTTCCATCCGGCCTCATCCAAAAGTTTTCCCGCTTCTCGTTTTGAATAACGATAGAGAGAAACCACTTTAGGATCGGCTGTATACCAAGGATCTTTCGGAGAGACATTGTGTAAAGCCACTTGCTGTTTGTTCTCAAACAGAGCCTTCACCAGGTCTTCGCGATTGATAGAGTGAAGCAAGGCTTTGCGCACGCGTAGGTCCTGCAAAATCGGATTGTCTAAGCGCAGATCAATGTGCTCATAGGTGATCGAAGGGACGAAGTGAACCAGGTAAGGCAATTTTTCAGCTTGCACTTTCTTTTCAAAAGCCAAAGCCTGATCGAAATCCAAGCCTAAGCTGGAAATCATATCAATAGTGCCAGAGCGCAGGTTGGCCTCCATGGTTCCTGTGTTCGGAATCAACTTCACGATGATCTTTTTGATATGAGGAGCTGCTCCGTAAAACTGAGGATTTGGCGTGAACGCGACATGCGATCCCAACTTCACCTCTGAAATCACGTAAGGCCCATTGTATAGACCTGGATTGGTCGGATTGCGAACGTATTGAGAGTTCTTTTCGTAGCCCTCTTTTTGTTTTCCGTACTTGTCGAAAACAGCCTGCTCCAAATGAGTGGGAACCGGGAAGAACTGCGCCAGTTGATAGAAATCCCATTTTGCTTTGTCATACTTGAAAGAGCATTTTTTAGGATTTTTTGCATCAATGTCGATTTTCTCCACTTGAGTCCATTGCTCTTTTTCACCCACGCTGACTGTAGGACTGATGGCGATTTTATGAGCGGTGATGAAATCCTGGCAGATCACGGGTTTGCCGTCGCCCCATTTGGCATTTTCGAGAATGTCCCAGTGAGCGACGATCTTCTTTTTGCCACCCTCTTCGATGATTTTTGCTGTGCCTTTTTCAAGGGAAGGAATTTCTTTCGCGAGTTGCGCCACCCATTTGCCGTCAGGAGTGAGGACCACCAGGGAACGGCCCACCATGCGATACATATAAGCTGAAGCTGACATGGTTAGGATCAAAGGGTTCATGGTTTCGAACTCCTGAGAGATCCCGATTTTCAATTCATTGTTACTCGGGACCGCTAAAGTCGGAACGGCGGCAGCGACAACGCTGGCTGCGATCCATCCTGTGCAAAATTTCTTTAACATACAAGACTCCTTGTTAGTAAATCAAATCAAACATTCTTTTCCGTTAACAGAACCGGGGCGCTGGTGAGCCAGCAGGCTTTCTGATGCCCCTCAGCTCCCTCCAAAACCGGTGTCTGTGTCGCGCATACATCCATTTTATAAGGACAGCGCGGGTGAAAAGCACAACCGGAGGGCGGGTTGATCGGACTGGGCACTTCGCCACTGAGGGACTTTTTGATTTTCTTTTTACCATGTCCCACACGAGGAATGGCACCAATCAAAGCCTGAGTGTAAGGATGACGAGGGTTTTTAAAGAGCTCATCCCGAGGCGCAATCTCGACAATTTTTCCCAGATACATCACTGCAATGCGATCACAAGTGTGTTCGACCACGGAGAGATCATGGGAGATAAAAACAAAAGTCAGACGCAGTTTTTCCTGGAGGTCTTTCAGCAGATTTAAAATCTGCGCCTGAATGGAAACGTCCAAGGCGCTGACCGGCTCATCACAAATAATCAATTCAGGATTCAAAGCAATGGCGCGAGCGATGCTGATGCGCTGACGTTGGCCCCCTGAGAATTCATGGGGATAGCGGTTGACATGAGCTTTGCGCAGACCCACTTGTTCAATGAGTTCCAAAACCCGCTGAGTGCGTTCGGCGGGAGTTCCGACATTGTGAATATCCAAAGGCTGGCGCACAATTTGTCCCACGGTCATGCGCGGGTCCAAGGAAGCGTAGGGATCTTGAAAGATCATCTGCATATTG
>JBCECD010000352.1:4391-4719 GCA_039206745.1 Bdellovibrio sp.
TGGAGAAAATCCTGGCCATCAAAAGAAATATCACCGCTGGTCGGATCGTAAAGACGGATCAAAGTGCGACCTAAAGTCGATTTGCCACAACCGGACTCGCCAACGAGGCCTAAAGTTTCACCACGGCGAACGGTGAGCGAGACATCATCCACAGCTTTAACCTGGGCCACTTCACGCAAAAGCAGACCTTTACGAATGGGAAAGTGCTTTTTGATATTTTTTGCTTCGAGAATGATTTCGTTCATGCAGTGTTCCCTTCCGCTTAAAGAGGGTTGAAGCAGGCGACAGAGTGCCCCGGTTTAATTTCCATCAGAGGAGGCTTGACGCC
>JBCECD010000353.1:0-4697 GCA_039206745.1 Bdellovibrio sp.
CCGTACGTACGGTGGTGTGAGAGGTCGAGGCGCTAACGCGCCTCTCCTACTCAATCACCACTTTAGTAGAAACGATTGTTGTTTCTTGTGTTGGACTGATAGTTGTCTTCATAGTCATCATCAAAGTTATGTTCGGCATAGCCTTGATCCATAAAGTTTTCATTTTCAAAGTTGTCGTATTGATACTCGTCTCTGTAATGACGACCTCGTTGAGGTTGTTGTGGTGGTGGCATCGGATTACGCCGACGGGATGACAGAGAGGACGGACTGCGATTTTGTCCGTATCCATGGCGGTCTTGGTCGTAAGATGGGTAAGATCTATCGCGATACTCGTTATGGCGATTGTCTCTGCTGGAGTAATCATTATTTCTGTAGTCGTGATTTCTATAATCTTGGGAGTAAGACCCGTAATTGCGGCGAGATTCCTCGCGAGGGTGTCTTTCATTTTGTTGGTAGCGATAATTTTGACTCTCATAAGATTCATTATAAGACGGCCTATTGTTGCCATAATAACTCGACGAAGAGCCTCGGCTTGGTTGCTGCCTGTATTGCGATTGCGACCTTGATGTTCGGGAATATCGATCTTGCATAGCCATAAGAACCTCCTTGTGAAGAGTCGAGTGTTCGGCTCTGTTTTTGATAATCCTATTTTCCACCTCCTTTGCGGATATAGAAAATTAGAAGAGACTTGAGTGTTTAAAAACACCTGCTTTAGACCGGCATTTGGCAGGAGGTCGAGTCTTAGCTCTTGTGTGCTGGCATTTTGAGTGATATCTGAGGTCATGATTAAAAAAAGTAATCCAGCAGACGAGAAGACAGATCATCTTTTAACTGCCTTTGATCTCAAGAAAACCCCCTTGCGTCGGGGGCTTTTGCAGGAGTTTCTAAAGTCTAAGGAGGCGTTAACTCAAGGAGATCTGTTGCAGCGATTGGCGCAGAAATTGGAGTCTGTTGATCGCGTTACTTTGTATCGCAATCTTTCTCAGTTTAAAGAGCTGGGGATTATTCATGAGGTTTCTGTCAACAGTTACATATTCTGTGAGCACAACTGCGATAAGCACCCTCATCTTTTGCTTTTTTGCCAGACTTGTCATCGCCATGAAGAGGTGAGTGATCATACAAAGATTCAGTCCGTGCTTGAGGCCTTAAACCGACTGCGCTTCTTCTCGACACGTGAATCGGTTTCTATTAAAGGCTTGTGTTCGACTTGTGCACGCTAAGACTTCCGCGTAGAGTGCAGGGCTAGTCATAATTTTTATTGTCCTTAGTAATCCGCTTTAACGCCAATAATGATATTTCTTCCCGGCAGTGGGGCTCTGTCTTTGATGATAGAGAGGTGATCTCGAGCCTCTTCATTGAAAAGATTTTGCACACGGGCATACACTTTGAAGATCATCTCTTGATAGGTAAGCGGTGTTTCGGCGCTGACATGGACAAGAGTGTAGGACGAGGTCTCAGACTCATTAGGAGCTGTCAAAGTTTGTTTTTCAATATGCTGGATGTCGGTGTCAATACGATAGTTCTGAGCTATATAATTGAAGGACAGAGTTTCTCGCAAAGGGGGAATGCGGGGCAGATAATTTCCTGTATCTTTATTTTTCGCACGGACCATATCAATTTTTAAACCCAACTCAAAGACGCCGCCCAGGTATGACAGGGGTAATCTTTGCAGGAATTCCATCTCCGCTCCTAAGAATTGCGCGTTTACGGCTTCAAATTGGTAGAGAGCCAAGTCGCGATTACCAGGAGATCCTTCCGGATCAAAGCCCCCACCTGTTTGAGGCGACAGTGCAATGTAATCTGTGAAGTCTTGCACATAGGTTGTGACAGATCCCTGTTGAGAAGGACTTTGGTAGCGATAGGAAAGCTCTACGGAATGACTTTTCTCTTTGTCTAAGGAGTTGTCGCCGCGCTCGAAGGCGTCGGTAGCTAAGTGAGGACCGTTAGCAAAGAGCTCCTGGTAGTTGGGGGCTCTCTCGGTGTAGGCCCAATTTAAGGCTAAAGAATGAAATTCATTGAAAGAGTAAATTGTTCCTGTGGAGGCGCTCACTCCATGAAAGACTTTTGCGATCATGGGGCCACCGGCGGCGGCTTCTCCAGGATTATTAGGTGTGACATCTATGAGAGCGGAGTTCGTTTGCACCTGATTGTAATCGAAGCGCACGCCAAAAGAGGGCGCCCAGGCTCCATATTGAGCTTCCTCGTAAAGAAAGGCCGCTAAATTTTGATTTTGAGTATCAGGTAAGAAGCTCTCTTCACCTGTGGCGGAGAAATCAAAGAAGTGACTTTGCAGACCGAAGAGACCTTTCCAGGGGCCGGAATCGGGGTGTCTAATTTCAAGGCGCGATTCATGGCCGCGATTGGTAAAGACAGTGCCGACTTCATCGCCTTCCATCTCCTTATGTTGATAATCAGAATAAGCATGTTTGAAGCTGAGGCTTTGAACCCAGCCTAAATCTTTCATGCCTACCGCAAAGTCCACTTTTTCTTGTTTCATCTTAATCTTCACGGATTCTTCGACGATTGTGCCATAGGTGGAATCGTAGAGAGAGTAAGAGGCTCCGGTGTAGCCCTTCTCAAAAACATAGGAAGTTCCGAATGAACCTTGGGATGTTTTAGCGGCACTGTTGGGAACAGTTTCACGCTCAGTGGGAAGTTGGGAGGGACTGGCATATCCCGGTATTTGATAGTCTTGCGATTCGCGAGTGGACGCATCGAAATGGAAAGCCCAAGAGCCTACTCCAAAATTTGTTGAAAGAGCTCCACTTTTTCCTTCATCCACTGAGGAGGAGTGAAGGTCTGCGGAGATCTGCGGCTCTGTGACGAGCTTTTGAGGGATTCTCTGAGATGTCACTTGCACCACACCTCCGACCGCACTGCTGCCATAGAGAAGCGCTGCTGAGCCGCGAACAATTTCAATTTTTTCTACAGTCAGAGGCTCGATGGCTACAGCATGATCTTGACTGGCAGCTGAAGCATCCAAAACGCCGAGGCCGTCATGGAGAATGCGAATGCGATCACCATCCATTCCGCGAATAATGGGGCGGCTGGCTTGAGGACCAAAGAAGCTGGATTGCACTCCCAGTTCTGCGCGCAGACTTTCCCCTAGAGAAGGTTGGCGCAGGCGTTCCCACTTGGCTCCTGACAAGGTGCTGACCGAGGGAGCCCACTCATAAGATGATTTTTTGTCGAGATCTCCGAGGACCGTGATTTCAGAAAGAGAACTTTCAGAGGAGTTTTGGCTCCAAGCAAGAGGCGCAGCTAAAGATGCAAAAATAAAGCAAAATTTGATCATCATCGGAGTCCTTTGTGAAGATTCGGCGGATATTAAACGCAACATTGATGCATTTACAACAATTTGTTATAATTCTGCGGTGCGCGGTTAGTCCCCCTCGTTGGATCTTAAAAATGTGAACAAATGAAAATATTTTGATAATGAGGACTTTTCGTATCAGGATTTGCAGGGAGGCTGCGTGACAAAGCCGGGGAAGGGTTGCTCATCTGGTGAATTGATCTAACATGGACTTTAGTACCTACTTACTTGATGAAGGACATTTTATGGACGTCGAAACACAATCTCCTCTGGCTAACACGCCTCTCGAAAGAACAAGGATTTCAGTCATGAAACGCAACACTCAGTTTACAGATGATTTCTCGCGAGAGGTTTTTGATCTCACTTATAAATATGCCGGAGAGAGTGATATCAATGATCGCCATGCCGCGATCGCACGCGATATCGCTTCGGTGGAAAAAACAGAGCTGCGTCAGGTGTGGACAGAAAGATTTCTGGATTTGCTTGAGGACTTTAAATTTGTTCCCGGAGGACGTATCACGTCCAATGCGGGGACAGGTTTAAAGGGGACGACTTATATCAACTGTTTTGTGAGTGGATTTCGAGGGCAGAATCAAGATTCCATGGAAAGCATCCTCGATGAGTTGCGCCGTCAGGCTTTAATTCTCAAATCTGAAGGTGGTTACGGTTTTTGCGCCGATGTGATGCGCCCGCGCGGAGCTTATGTCGAGGGAATCGGAGGAGATTCTCCGGGAGCTGTGCGCTTGCTGGATATGTGGGATACACAAAGTGCGGTGATCACTTCAGGTAGCGGCTTAAAGAAAACGGAGAAAAAAGGAAAGCAGAAAATTCGTAAAGGCGCGCAGATGGTGACGATGTCCGTCTTTCATCCCGACATCGAAGAGTACATCACTGCCAAGCAAACGCCGGGGCGTCTGACAAAATTCAATATGTCTGTTTTGGTCACGGATGATTTCATGGAAGCTGTTGAGAAGAAACAAGCTTGGAACCTGGAGTTTCCTGATTTAGACAAAGCGAAAGAGGAGTACAATCAGTATTGGGATGGTAACTTAAAGGCTTGGAAGGCGCGAGGTCTGCCTGTACATATCTACAAAACTTTCCAAGATGCGGGAGAGCTCTGGGATTTGATCACTCTTTCCACTTATAACCGCAACGAGCCGGGCGTGTTGTTTCATGATACAATCAATCGCCTGAATAATCTCTACTACATGGAGCATATCAACGCCACCAATCCTTGTGGTGAGCAGGTTTTACCGGTGGGAGGAAGTTGTCTGCTCGGCTCTCTGAATCTCACTCAGTTCGTCGATGTTAAGACTCAGAATTGGGATTATGAAAAACTTCGCCACTTCATCCCGATTGCTGTGCGCTTTATGGACAATGTGAA
>JBCECD010000354.1:0-4670 GCA_039206745.1 Bdellovibrio sp.
AGCCAAAGCTTCTGGGTTCTGTAAAAGGGGAGACATATCCCTGAATAAAATCCCCGCCTTAGGAAAGTCCGGCACTTCGCGAATCAGATTTTTTAAATTCATACTTTCTCCAGAGTTGCAAAAACTCTCTTTTAAGCAAAAAATACTCCGGAGTAAAGTTTTAACTGACCTTTTTGCTTTCACCTATCACCGAGATCAACTCATTGACCATTTCTTCCATGTGACGAGAGCGGGCCATTAAGCTGCTCGCAGCACTGGCGCACTCTGCGGCGGCAGCGGCATTACTCTGAGTCACCCGGTCAAACTCATTGACTGCCAAGCTGATCGAATTGGCTCCCTGCGCCTGCTCGGTGCTGGCGTTAGAAATTTCCGCACTTAAAGTGGTGAGCTTTTCCACATGCCCCGCAATATCATTGAGCAGCCCTCCGCTGGAGAGGACAACCTTGTGTCCTTGCTCTACTTTTGTCGCACTCTCTTGAATTAAAAGAGAGATTTCCCTGGCTGAGGCAGAGCTCTTCTGCGCCAAACCTCGCACCGCTTCGGCGACAACGGCAAAACCTTTTCCATGCTCGCCCGCCCGGGCCGCCTCCACGGAAGCATTTAACGCCAAAAGATTTGTTTGGAATGCAATATCATCTATCACAGCAATGATCTCTTCGATTTTCTTTGAGCTGCGACTGATTTCATCCATCGACTGGATCAATCTCTCCACTTCTGTTCGGCCTTCTCGCGCCTTTTCATGTGTGTTTTCCGTGAGGGACTTTGCAGATCCGGCATTCTCCGCATTCAAGCGGATCATGCTCGACATCTCCTCTGTCGCAGCTGTGGTCTCCTCAATGGAGGCCGCCGCCGTTGCCGCTGTCTGGCTTAAGCTGTCTGAAGATTTTGAAATCTCCACACTGGCCTGAGCCACCCCCACACCTGTCGCCCGCAGATCCGTGGCAATTCGGCTTAAAGACTTCATCGGGCGAGACAAAATCCAATAGGCAATACCCATCGTGAGCAAACACAATACCGAAGACCATCCTACAATATTCCAAGTCATTCTCGCCGCAGCAGCCTTCACTTCAAGGATATCCTGAGGACTGGACTTCACCGCAAATACGCCGTGCAGTTTTTGATCCTTCCAATTCTCCATTTCGTATCCCAGGATGTCGCGACCATTCTTCCAAGGAGAAGAAGCAGGATCACCGTGACAGGTCAAACACCCCTGAGACTCTGCCAGACGTATAGGACGATACAAAACGGTTTCCCCCTGAACCCGCTCTGAATATTCTGTCAATTTCGGATCCTGCTCGAAGCGCTTCAAGATCTCAATCTCTTGAAGAGTGGCTTGATTGTCTTTGTTACGAGGAGCTGTGGAAAAAACACGGAAAGAATAGCCTTCCGCTTCCGCACCCATCGCCGCCACTCTCATCGACGCAAAGATAGGCACTTGCTTCATCACAACTTCTTTGGCCTCTTTCGGCATATCTCCATTGGGATATCGAGACACAGCGTCGGCCACACTGAGATTCAATCCCCCCTGCAAGGCCACATACTCCCGCACAGCCTCGAGTCTGGTTAAAATCGCGCGCGATTTTTCCAAGAGCTGAGCCTGACCTTGAGTATAGATATTACCTGAGGCAATAATCACTGCGGCTGAGGTGCTGATAAAACATACTGATGCAATAATAAGCATGACTTTGGTGCTGAACTTCATAACACTTCCTGATTCTGCAATTTTTTTTCGGAACAAGATGAAATAAATTTAGAGATTTCTCGTCCTCACCATGCATTTTCTCGCATTTGAGAAAAATGGACGGGGCGGTGGAGTTTTCTAAGCAGCTTGCTTTACTTTGTTGATATAGGGATTGGTTTCGAAAAAGATGGGATCCAGGTTTGAATAGTATTTAAGGATAGCCTCTCGCGCATACAAACCAGATTTTCTATAATCTTCATTAGGACTTTGTAGCAATTGATTCAGAGCTCGCAGCAGATCTTCACTGAGATTTTGTTTGGCAATTTCCACAATTGTATCTGCAGCCACCCGATTGTGTGGAGAAAACATTTTCTCCCATATCTTCGCGTACGGATAACTGAAATGTCCCAAAGTAAGAACCGCGTTCGCTTGAACTCGCGGATCTGCATGATCCATCAAAGCCGCTGTCCATTTTAAGATATCCTCACTCACCTGCTCTGTCGGAATCACGCGTATGGTAAGGCTGAGTACCGATGACAAAGCCTTATTGCCTATAAATCCTTCCTGCGCTCCCTTCACTGCTATCTCCAGCGTGTTTTCAAATTCTTTGATCACTGCCGCTGTCGTCGTCTTAAAGTGATGGAACCTCAAAGCACAGAGCATTTGCAATATACTCAGATCTTGCTTGTTGATAATAAGCTTTTGCAACTCCTGCATCATAGTGACGAATTGAGCATCACTTCTAAAATAAGCCAGGTGACTCCAGTTCTGCTCTTGCAAAACCGTTTCCACTGAAGAGAATTCGCGAGAAGTGCAAATGACAGAAGTCTCCTTAAAGCCTTTCAGCACATTGTTCTTCCGCTCAAAAACCGTCGTGAGATTCCCCGTATTCATACAAGCATCTTGAAAGTAAGTCAGAACCTGGTGCTTTTTTTCATCTACCAAGGAGAGCAGCCTTACCGATTCAATCAGAGGCAAACCGCTTAAGGCATGCCCCTCATCCAACTGAATAAAACGCATAATACCATGAGCGAAAGAACCCTTCAGCTTGAAGTAATGACCCGCATCCACCGGGAGATTCTTTTCAATAGTCTGTGCCTCTTCAAACAGATCGCGGATACAAGCTGTCGCCAAAGCCTCAGAATAAAGACTCGGCGTCACCTCATCTTTAAAGTGAAACACGATCTCATCCCCGACAAACTGATAAATCAAACCCTGATAGCGCTCAATCACATCCCGGGCCCTTTCAAAATAATTATTCAGAATGGCCGTAAGATAAGTATCTTTTTTTTCGAGAAACATTTGCGTGTAACCGTTCAGATCAATACGGCACATGGTCGCATAAAAGCTGTAAGGTGCCTCTTTACCACTGTTAAGCTCATGCCGAATGGCCGGCCCTACAGTCGCGCCGTACGTTTCACTGAGCTGCTCCAAGCGACTTCTCTCTCCTTCAAACCCCAGAGAGGCCTTCAACAAAGTCTCAGCCTCTGCCGACTTGGTTTTAATTTGCGTCAACTGTGCACGCGAGCGACTGGCCAAAGTTCTACTTAAAGTTAGAATGTCTTGCAAAATAAAGTAAGCAATCGCTGCCACCATCAATGTGACAATGCCAATATCCTTGATCATCAGCGGAAGCATCAGCTTCAAGCTGCCCCAGACCATTCCCTGCGAATCCGTATAACTCCCCGCCGTCAATCGATACGAAAGAACCTTGATGGTCTTAAAAGTCAGGCCATTATAGTCCATGAATCTGTTGAAGTTCGTATAATTGTGATTGAGATCTTCCACTTTTCCCGTGTTGTTTTCGAAAAACACCACCTGCTGATCTTTTTGCAGAATATAAAAGTCAATAAGATGAAGCTTGCGAGCCTGGGACAGACGATCCTGAACACTCTCGGGACGCTCCTGAACCAAAGCTCCGATATTAGACTGAAGAATATAGTCCATTCTCTCCTTGCGAGAGTTGGATTCATTTTCTGCAAGTTTGACAGCCTGACTGTAAAACTGAAAACCTGTCACGGCCACATAGCCGACCCAAAAAAATAGAATCAGCAACAACAGAATGGATTTTTTATTTTTGCCGAACAAAGCGATCTCCTTGATCTACAAAAATAACATTTCCATTGCTCGCCCCGTATGTCTTGCCGGCAAGGTCCATCACTGTGATATTGTTATCTCGTAAGTTGCCCACGAACTTATCATCCTGAAGCTTTTGTCTGGCCTGATTGTACGAACTCTGCGACAAGAACGAGACAATCTCGTCCTGGCTGGGGGCATAAGCTCCTGATCCGGAACCTGTTGAGGCCGTGCCTCTGGCTTGAGTATTTCTACGCACTCCAGAATTCGAAGAGCTTGGTAGGGAGGCATTGGAGGCGCTTCCTCCAACACTTCCTTGAGCCACTTGAACTTCGCGTGAAGCGTCCACAACAGGGACATTGGCGGGAGCTCGAGAGCTCGCCGCTGGAGTTGGTTCTTTTTCTACATCAGCTGAAGTTTTCACTATGTTCGTTTTAGAGGCTGCGGAAGATGTAGCAGAAGTTCCTTTTGTCAGATCAATTTCTTCCGCTATATATTCATCTTTTCCTACAGTCGAGGACTTAAAGGCTTTTGTCTTCGCGCTAGAGACCGAGCTTGGCGAGCGAGTGGATCCTGACGTTGCAACCGCTGTGGCTGAGCCTGAGGCCGCGACCGCCGGTGTGGAGGCTAAAAGAGACTCTGCCATTTTCAAGATACCGCTGGTTTGCGAGCGGCTGACTTCAGCCACGGCAGTGGAACCACCTGCTTCCGCCAGGCGATTCATCGCCAAAGGTGATGCTTCCACTGGCGGGTCGAGAGGCGCCTCTGCGACAGAGGCCGGGATCGCTTGGGTTACTTTGTCTGCGTTGGCTATGGCGGCTAGTTGGGTTTCGGTGGCGGTGGTGGGAACGCCTCTCGAAGAGATTGCCGTTGGCAATTTTCCAGGCAGCTCGTTATTCACACAGTACTTCAC
>JBCECD010000355.1:0-4644 GCA_039206745.1 Bdellovibrio sp.
GAGTTATACTTCACCAACCAGTGGCGCAAAGCTGTTGAGATTCGCAAGACTTTTGATCTGAAAGTGACAAACTCTTTTCGTCTGATCAATGGGGAAGGCGATGGCTTTCCAGGATTGATCGTAGATATTTACAACGACACCGCAGTGATCAAACATGATCATGCGATCATGGAGAAAATCTGGAACGCTCCAGAGATTGCAAAGGAAATTCAGACGGCGCTTCCTCATATAAGTTGTGTCTATCTGAAACGTCGTAATGATGTAGATGAAAAAGGTGTCAACATTATCGGAACCTTGGCGTCAGAAGTGCAATTCTTGGAGAATGGCGTTTTATTCGCCTCCAACATTCGCGATGCCGCGAAGACTGGCTTTTTCCTGGATCAACGCGATAATAGAAAGATGATTCAACATTTTTCTCAGGGCAAGACGGTGCTCAATTTGTTCAGTTACACTGGAGGCTTTTCGATTTTCGCTGCTAAAGGTGGCGCGAAAGAAGTGACGAGTGTTGATATTGCTAAAGTCGCAATTCAAGCTGTACAACGTAATTTCGAAATCAACAGCCTGAGGACTCTTCATCACGACATCGCTGCCGATGCCTTTGAGTACTTAGAAAAACAAATTGTCGAAAAGAAGAAGTATGACTTGGTGATCACAGATCCCCCCAGTTTTGCTCCGAACGAAAAATCTGTAGAACAAGCCAAAGCAGCTTATGTAAAAGTCTTTTCAAATTCCATCAAACTGGTCCAATCTGAGGGGCTGTTCGCCGCAAGCTCATGCTCTAGTCATATCTCTTCAACAGATTTCATGAATATTTGTCAGGAGGCTTTTTCGCGCGCGCGCAAAAAAGCCACACTCGTCTATAGCGGAGGACAGCCTGTCGATCACCCTTATCCTTTAGCAATGGAAGAACTTCGGTACTTAAAGTTTGCTCTCTTCCGTTTGGATTAACCGTCAAATTTTATTTATAATATTCTTTTCGACATCAGCTCGGTTACAGACAATAAAATCTATTGGCTCATAGAAAACCTCTAAAGCACGATTTCTCGCATCCTTTTATTGTACCCCATGAGTTCTACTGTCGAGAACTCAGCTGTCTTTCTTCATTCTCATTTGTTCAGCGATGTTCATAGAAAATCCTGCTATACCTTGATAAAAATTTTTTCAAGAAAGAAAACCAAGGAGATCTTATGAAACAATTTATGTTCGTACTTTTTATAGGCTTGATGTCCCTCAATAGCTTTGCCTTATCGAAGCAAACAGCCGTTCTCAGCGAATCCAGCCCCGTTTATGATATTGTGGCTTTAGCGAATCTTAGCTCTCAAGTCGAAGATTCTAATTTGGCAACTCTATTAATGGATGAAAATACGCCAGCGAAAGCTGTCTATGAAACCACTGCTTCGGTCGTCGATGTTTATCGTGGAGACTCCTGTGCAGTGGCTAGAGCTAAATACTATGCCTGCATTCAAGCAGGTTATGATTTCTGCTGGTATAGATGCTACAAAAAATAACCCTTCCAAAGTCTCTGAGCATCTCGAAAGATCGCTCAGAGGCTTTCCTTTTACACTAGATCTAAGAATATATTCATCTCAAATACCAATGATCGAGCTTTCATTCGAGGAGAAGCCATTGAGCTCTTTGACATGAATCAAAGTAAGGATTCCGTGAAGATAAAAATGCAATGGGTTCTGGAAAATATGGAAAAGGGCGCTGTTGCTTGGACCTTTTAAAAGCAGATATTGAATAACTTATTCACCACAATTAGCAGTATAAACAATGTCCTCTGCTGCGAAAAGGACATCATAACGACTTGCCTTCTCAGTTTTAGTCATTTTTAAAATACCAGCCGCCAAGTAGGCGCCGCCAAAGATAGATTGCAGATCAGATTTAGATAAAACAGCTTCAAACTTTCCATCAACCAAAGCTGTGCTCACCGCAGACTGAGCAAACGAGGAGTTCTTATACACACGAGCGGGAGCATCCTCATTCATACCTGTCAAAGAAACTGTGACAGACTCTTTTTTATCGCCGTAAGAAGTAATAGTGATATCCATATTGGCACTATCTCCCATAAGGCAAATAAGGGTTTTTGAGTCTGCAGAAAAAGAGGAGATAGAACACAGAAGAGTTAACACAAAAATAAGATTTTTCATTCAAGCTCCATATTTATTAAGATATGATATAAACCAAAGCTGCTAAGCTCACTAGCAGCTTTGGTTATCATGAAAATTTTATCTTTCAAATAAACTTTCCTCTGAGAAAAACCCGCTGGAGTTGTTTGACTGTCGAACTTTTAAACACCAGTCCGCGATATACGGCAAAGTCCTTTGAATCAATGTTTACCGAACATAAATCTCTGTTTGGAAGGGCTCAAATTTTGCACCACCCATCAGTATGAAAATCATGCCCCTAAGAAGGAGATATGCCAATGAAGTCAGTTTTAGTAGCAATCCCTGCTTGGATGATGATAGGCCTCTCTAACCCTGTCTATGCCGTTGATAAGTGTGAGGCAGTTTTCGGCGGAATGCTAAAGTTTCAATATGAGACAAAAGAAGTTATGGATGTTTCCCGTACAGCAAAAGTCAGAACATTTACGACATCACCCACAACTACAGAGGATATTCAGGATGCTATCGCATATAGCAAGAATAATGGTTTAAAAATTACCGTTAAGGGAACTAATCACAGCCACGGGGGACATAATCGGCGCCACCAAGACAAAATCGGAAAACCTCAAGCCATTCAGTTGGACATGTTGAGGTTTAATAAGATTATAAGGCTGGATAAGGAAAATCTCGAAGTGACTATACAGGCCGGAGTTATTTGGAAAGATCTTTCAATATTTCTTGATCGTGAAGGGTTGGCGGCAAAGACAGAGCAGTCATCTAATATTTTTAGCATAGGCGGCAGTGTAGCAACCAATATTCATGGGAGAGATATTCACGGACCTCTGGCAAATTCAATCAAGGAAATTAAGTTTATCGATGGAAACGGAGTGGAAAGAGTTGTTAATCGCGCCAATGACTTACAGACCTTCAGGGCACTCATTGGCGGATATGGCGGATTGGGTGTTATCACAGAAGTCACTTTGAAAGTTGAAAAAAATTACCTGTATAAAGCTCAATCAGTTCAAAATGTGTCAGTCGCTGATTACATTGACTATATAAAAACACTTTCAGAAAAGCCTGACGATCGCATGAATTACGTGCGAGTTAATATATCCGTAAAAAGTGCATTTACGAAAATGAGTTATGTTGAATGGGTTCCGATTTCTGATGAATCTGAATCTCCGAACTGGAAAGGTTGGCAGTTGAATTTGGTAGAAAAAAACAGATGGGTCTCTTCGCTGATTATGAATCTTATGCGCTATAAGCCCACTTCCAATTTTGGAAAGGCTGTTAAGGATTTCATGGACAAATTTTTTGGTCTTCCCAAAACCGGGACGCATAAGACAAAAAATAACATCTTAAATAATCCAGTTCAGTTTTTATTTGATAATTTCTATAACCAAAAAAGATCTGTGGACATCTTGCAAGAATATTTCATTCCAGCAGAAGAGTTACAGACCTTTCTATTTTCCCTTAAAAATACAACCGAGAAAAATCAACTTGATTTAATGAATGTCACGATGAGGTATATCCCAAAAATTGAGCGAGAACAAGATGGTCTTCTTTCACCATATTCTGACAAGCAGGACCTCATTGCCATTGTTCTGTATTTTAATATTCAAGAAGATGGCAATCTTAACAATGGCGATCTCGTTGAATACAACGGCTCAAAATGGACACAGGAGCTTATCTCTTCAGCTCAGAAGTTGGGTGGAACTTTCTATTGGCCTTATCACCGTTGGTGGAGCAATGAACAAATCACTCACAATCAGAAAGAAAATATCCAGAAGTATTTTAAGATTAAAGACGAACTAGATCCTTTAAATATTTTCGAATCCGATTTCATGCATCATCTTCGAAGAGCCCAAGATTAAACTGAACTGACAATTTTTATGCGACAAATAAAGGGTGACGGCAGATCAAGTATAAATTTTTACACATGAACTCATTCTATTTTTCGAATCTTTTCCAACGCCTCATCTAAATTCCGAGCTTCAATCCAATATATACCATTTCTCCATTCATTGTTTCCTTCTAAGCCCTTCATAGACATATTTGATAGGGGACTATAAATAGATACGATAGAAACTAGATATTTAACCCTTGTTTTTGCCATGCCTGCGCCAATATTTAACTTAAAAAATTCGCTGATTTCGCGCGAAAATGCTCCGTGAGCCAAAGAGTTGTCCACGATGTGAATAGTACATTCTTTCCGAATCACAAAGGGAATGACCTGATTCAAAATAACGCGCTCGATATCCGCGATCTGCACATCATGAAAGTCTGTCCAACAATCGACAACACAATGTAATTCATCATCCCAGTAAGAATTCATTTTGTGGGGAATCGTCGCAATCAGTATTCTTGCCATAAATAATCCTCAAGCTATATGCTTTTGATTTTTAAACAATGTCGTAAATTTCAAATATATCACATTAAGAAAGCCGCTATTCCGTAAGCGCTCCACCATCCCTTTTTGAAAGCGTCTCCTGTAATTCATAGACTTATCTCTAACAAGGAGAAATGTTTATGCACAAGA
>JBCECD010000356.1:0-4564 GCA_039206745.1 Bdellovibrio sp.
GTAACTCAAAACCTTCAGTTCAAGTAAAGCAAGCCCTCGGCATCGAATAGATATAAACTTCTATGTGTTTATAATATGGATATAAAAAAACCGAGAACATCGTCTCGGTAATTTCTGACCAGTAACCAAACCTTGAGGGGTCTCCATCTCTCTGATTTCGAGCACTTAAGTGCTCTCCAGGTCAGAAAAAATGGCGGGGTGGACGGGAATCAGCGAGTCAAAAATGCAAGTTGTTAAAATGATTTAAAAAATACGTAATCTCAAGAGCTTATCAGTGACTGTTGAAGGAACTGAAGTGAACCAAAATGCACCGAAATAGCCTCTCCTGTCCCGCTGCGGGACAGCTTACGGGACGTTTGCGGGACAGCCGCTCCACAACAATCGCCCCAGCCAACTTGTTTTTTCGAAGAGAAAAACAAAGGAGGCTTATGGGATTTATTCGTTTCTACTCAGCGATTATTAGGATCGGTATTGGGCTTGCCCTGCTGGGGCAACTCAAGTTCTGTACGACCACAATGATGGGGCTTGCTGCCGAGAGTACCCGGCGTGGAATCATGCCTTATTCGAAATTCACAAGACTGCTTACCAAATAACATGGCATCCCTGCCCGGCAGGGATGCCAATTTTTTATGGAGTTAACTATGACATCTGCAATTTCAATCCAACCGCCAAAAAAATATTCAGTTCAAATGAGAGCCGTCATTATGGTTCTCGAGGCCGACCATCATTTGATGAACTCGGTTAAACCCTTTATCAATTTTGATACAGAAACCATTCACTGGAATCAGATTTTAAAAATCCCATTTGGCTCAGGCCACCGCGCCGCCATTACTTGGCTCTATGGAGTCTGGACAGATGAAGAGCGCCAAGGCTCGAATTGCTTTGATGCCGCACTCAGCATGAGCCCAAATCTGCAAGTAGCCGTGCTTAAAGCCCTCGCCCTTCGCTGGGGGCTTAGCCAATAGAGCAACTGAAAATTGGCCAAGTCAATGTAACACCCGTCTCACCCCAAGGAAACTTGGGGTTTTTTCTTTTGAAATGAGGTACACTTATGGAAACTTCCATAACAAATTCTAAAAAACGCCGAGTCGCGCTGTATGCGCGCGTTTCGACCAGCGATCAAAAAAACGGATTGGATGCACAGATAAGAGCACTCATGATTTTCTGTGAACAAAACAAAATCACAGAGTACGAAATCTTCGCCGATGAAAATCAATCCGGCACAAAAGCATCGCGTCCCAGCCTTGACCGAATGATGAAAGCCGTCGAGGTTGGCGAGATCGAGACCGTAGTCGTCTTTGCTTTTTCAAGGTATGCCAGATCCGTATCACACATGTTAAAAGGCCTTGAAATTTTCCGGAAGTACCAGACAAATTTCGTTTCACTCACTGAAAAATTGGATCTCAATACAAGTCTCGGACACGTCGTGTTTGTGATTATCTCGGCGATCGCGCAACTCGAAAGGGACCTAATAGCAGAGAGGGTCAAGAATGGCCTTGCTGCCGCGAAAGCCAGAGGCAAAAGAATCGGACGCGAACGAAAAAGAAACTCTGCCCTTATTGAGTCGCTACTTGAGGCCGGTCTTACCTATCGAGAGGTTGCCCGAGTGGCAAAATGTTCTCACGGCTCAGTCCACGCGCAAAAGAAAGAACTTCTTGCACGGAAAAAAGAAGAAGAACGCCTCAAGCAAATCGAGCTTAACAAAAAGATGGCAATAAATCAAACAACAGAGGCCATTGCAGAAATGAAAACGATGAATATTCCTGAAGATGCCATCAAGAAGGCACAAGAAACTCTTGAGACTCAAGCCAGAGACAAGGTCCGAGACATTCAAGGCGGTATTGCCTACGAAACCATGGACTAAGAAAAGTAATGGCGAGCTTTCCAACTTGGAGGCTCGCCGTTTTTGTATCCCCGTTGACTAAAAGACTCATTCACCTGATCTCGGAATAGAAATCGAACACCGGCGTCCCCGCCCGTTGTCGTATCTCAGCAGTGCCGCCTTCAGGATAACCGAGGGAAGATACCAGAGGCACGATCAGATCAACCGAGCCTCTGCGACTTTCTTTTGTAGAAAAAGTAGTGTCAAAGTACCAACTCATAAATATAACACTTCGTTGTTTCATCAACTTTTTTGAATCCGCAAGACTCAAATAAACGTTGAGATGAAATATTATTTTTATATATGCCCTTGAGAGTGATTTTCTCCCAGCCTTTTTCTCGAGCTTGGGATATAAGCAACTGAATGACCTTTTTCCCAATGCCCTTTCCTCGATAGTTGGCATCTCCAATAACAATCGGCAAAGTATTACTGGCTAAGGTGACCTCTCCTATTGGAAACCATTCGCCGCTTTTATTTACTTCGATGGCATAGAGCTCACCTCGGCTACTTAAATCATTATACATATCACTTAGATATTTTATCGGCAGCGGATCCTTTTGATCAGGTGAAATAACCCCCATCAACACAGCTGGATCTTTGTACCACTCTTTTGCAAGTACGAGGTCAGACTCCATAAAGCCGCGCAGTCTTATTTCAATATCAGCCATTTCCATACCTAAAGTTTAGTATCTTGAAAATTGGAAGTAAAGTAATGTATCCCGGCTGTATTCCAGTATATTAGACTTGAGGACTTCTGACTCCATTGGTTGGGAACACCACCGGAATAATCTCCGGTGGCTGACAGTCGCCCACCATGGGATTCGCTTGATCCCCGCCCCTTTTAGTGGGTCTCAGTCAGAAGCTCTGACGATTTAAGGCAATCCGGGAGCATTTAAAATGCGCGCTGCCACTAACTTGGCTCCCCTGGCATTTGCGCCTTCATATCCACCTTTAAGATCTTGAACTCTGATTTTCTAAACGCCTTTGCAAAGCCAATATCTTTGCCACGGTCAACTCTGCGGGAACTTGATATATGATGAGGAGCTTTAACAAATCAGAAATTGGCAAAGGATAGCCGTCTTCCCAATAAAGAAGGAGTGTGATCGGTATGCCAGATCGTTGAGATACTTCCTGCAAGCTTAGACGCACCCTTTGCCTCAACTCCTTGATCCATGCTGCTACTGCGTAATTGGTTTCATTTCCCAAGAGGATCATAATTGTCTCTCATTCCAATGATGGTGGCGGGCAAAGATAGAGTGTCCTGATCAAATTCACCTTTGATTCGCAAAAGAATCAATTCACAACTGCGTTTCTCACCTTTTAAAGACCGTTCTCCAAAAACCAACGTTTCAATAGAAACGCCAAGTGCCCTGGCCACGCCAAATACCTGAACAATATTTCGCGGTCTTTGCCCGGTCGTCCAGTGATAAAGTGTTTTACTCGGCACACCTGTCGCTCGGCTCAGAGCTTTCATCGACAAACCTTTTTCGACCAACAACCTCTTAAGTTGGATATGGAGCTTATAGTCCCCTAAGCTTAGGCGATTCAGGGAATCATGTCCCTCGCAGTATTTTAACGAGTTATCTTTTTCCATAAATATCTCCCATTTTAAGCACGATCATGCTTACACATTATCGTGCTTATTTGCAACTCTATTTTAATGGGAACAAGTACTATTTCTGCTGATGACAAAAAATTCTTAAAACGGATGGGTGCCAAAATTAAATCCATGAGACAAGAGAAGGGGTGGACCCTTGAAGAGGTAGAAGATCATGGATGGAATAACTGGCAACACCTTCAAAAAATTGAATCGGGAAAAAACATCACAGTCGTGACATTGCGAAAGGTTGCACAGCTTTATAAGGTGCCTCTCGCAACGCTACTGGATGGAGTATAAGGAACGACAAAACCACTATCGAAATCGGTAGCGGTCTAGAACTCGCAGGCAGAGATTGTAGAATGAGTCTTTGCGATCACACTTATGTCTTAGAGATCAGTGTTCAATGGCCACCAGAATAGATCAAAGGTTCTATGGTTGTTCTTTCTTACAACCCCAAAAGTAGGTCTCCTGTTGAAGTTCGCGGCCATTATATAGAGCGATAGAAACCGGTTTTTTAGGCGACCAATCAATTTTGATGGTCCAATTGTCATAGCCAACCCCCTGAAGAGGATAAAACTCGGCTGCTTGAACCTCACGATCTGAAACCACGGGAAATATTGAGTTTCCAAGAAAAGTATTAATTTGACTCATGCGAGGGAATGCCGTGCTTAGGGTAATAAAAGTCTTGGTCACAAGTGGACGTCCCATTAACTGGGTGAATTGTAAAAACCATTGCGTCCCTCTTAACGAAGAAGAAGTTGAATAGATAAAGAATTTAGTAGTTTCATTTCCTGATGTACTATAGGCCGTGCAAAGTTCTACATCCGTAGGTAGTCCCCGAAGGACGGACTTTCCTTCTTCTGAAAAAAGCTGTGCAACCTGCAATCTCGTGAACTCTGAACTGCGGTCTCCCAGTAAACGGTAGGATTTATAAATCAGTTCATGCACGATCAGCGCTGCTCGATGTAAAGCTGGAAGCCTTTGCCACAGATCGGTTTGAAGCTCAATAAACTCACTGTCGCTATCGTGGAATATGGCGATTTGCTCTAAGGCACAATTAATGGGTAATGCTAGTGTTGAAC
>JBCECD010000357.1:0-4446 GCA_039206745.1 Bdellovibrio sp.
CCCCGGGTTTAAATTCGGTGCCGTGATAACTAATTTTCCACCTTGCATCTTTATAGGAATATCATCCTTGGCGACTTCTCTTTTAATAACATCACTCACCGCCTTAAGGTATTCGTTTCCCGCCTGAGATTTCTTATCAAAATAATTTATTTTTCCTAAATTCTCCGCATCCACTGAGAGAAAAGCCCGATCTTCATTTTTCATGGCCTTTTCTCTGAATTGCTTCATAAGCTCCTGCCCGCCCTCGTGAGTTCCATCAATGATTTGCGTATTATCATTGATCACCAGTTCACGAGAAACCACTTGTGTCTTACCGGACTTCTCATGTATGTACTTCTCATAACGCAAACTTTCTCGCCCCATCTCGTCTTTATATTGAGCCACCGCCATAGGACCAAAGCGATAAAGTTCCTTTTCCCTGACAATCTCCAGAGTGGACGTGGCTCGTGCCAAGGAGGACAGCGGCATATAGGACGTCGTCGAGGATGACTTCGGAATAACCTTCGTCAATGCTGGAACATACCTCTGATCAGGAACCTTCCCGGGATCACGCGCTTTGCCGCCGTATTTTATAGTATCAATATTCATAGCCTCTTTGGTACGAATCTTCATCTTCTCAGCCTGTCCTTCAACGCGATTCAACACAGCTCCTATATCTTCATTTCTACCCACCTGGGTCACGCCGAGAGAAATACCCTCCTTCGAATAGGAAGCAAACTCTTTAAGTTCTTCCCTGGTGACCTCTCCACCTCTAAACTGTTGAGCCTTCAAAATTTTCTCTTCACGAAACAACTGATGAGTGTTTCCACCATAGACAGTTTTAATTATTTTTTCAGAAAGAGCTTTCAATTTAACTGGATCTGATTCATGAATGACAACACCCAACTCATCACCACCCAGCTTAAAGATCTCGGCCTTCCCCTCCGTCGCTTCCCGCACAGCGTCTGTCACCGCCTTCAAATAGCGATCACCCGCCTCACTGCCCCGGGCGAAATTATCGTTGATGTACTTTAAATTATTCACATCGATAAAAACAAACCCGACCTGATCGCCTTTTTCTTTCAACAAAGTCTCCATAAAATCACGTCCCCCGGCATAGCGCGCATCATAAGCACCAGTGAGACTATCGACTCCCACCTCTTGCACTTCTTTCACGATCTTTCCCGAGCGCAAGGTCACTGTTTTTTCAAAAGCCAAATACTTGCTCCCATCCACCGTCATATATTCAGCCAGGGCCATGGACTCTGGCATATTAGGCAAAGAGACTGTTCTCAACCTCTTTCCCAAAAGTTCCGCCGAAGCCACCTTTCGAGCCTGAGTAAGTCTTCGCTCCTGGAGCAGCTCTTCCACTTTTCTGCCCAGGGCCGCGCTAAGACGTGTGCCTTTAGCAAAGTATCCCGCAACGCTGATAGGATCGAGGACACCCCCCATCGCATAGCAGGCCAGTTCATCTTGAGCGTTGGGAACGTAACACTGATATCGGCTGTACTGCCGACTTAATCCTTCCTTAGCCGCCTTCATCAGAACGGACAATTTCCACTGTTGCTCAGGATCTAAGGTCGAAGGCGTCTCCCGCCCCGGCAGATTGGCGGAGGCCATGCGCACCTCACTGCGCTGAAGGGAAGATCGGGTCGCTTTCATATCCAGGCTCTGAGTATAAAGAAAAGCCGCAGAAATTTTTTCCAACTCGCGGTCAGAAAGCTTGTTGTAGCGAGGGTCTTCTTTGACAAGATCTCTTTTACAAACCAAGGAGGAGTTGCACTCTTTGATAAAGAGATCTCGGGTCTTGGTGTTCTTTTTAAAACCTTCCCAAGCCTCATCAACGAGACCTCCCAGGGAAACAGCGACGTCCTTCACGCCGGTGAGCATATCCACCGCCGCGTTTCTATAGCCCCGCAGACAGGCCGTCGTATCAGCCATCTGTTTTTTAATCTGATCACAGAGACTGGTAAGATCACATTTTTTGATCAGCGAAGCCCACTCTGGTTTTTCTTTACTCAAAGAGACACAGTCCTGGCTCTGAATCTCCATCTCGCATTTTATCTGCAAAGAGCTGAGGAATTTTTTATCGTCCTGGGAAAGACACTGAGGTCCTCCCGATTGATACCGCTGACAAATAGAATAAAGCTGAATACCGCTTCCATCGAATGAGAAAGCTGAATAAGAAATTAGAAAAGTAACAACCGACAAGAGGAGTTTCAAAGCAAGTTCCTTCCCTGAACTCATCGGATTTATTGCATAAATATGCAATAAATCCGCCGTAAAAACCCTCACTCAAAAACATTTTTCAACAGACCTGAATGTCCCTACTATAACAGTCTTAATTTGATACAAAAACGGGGCCTAACTTCGCATCTTGGAGAACATCTTTCAGCTTTTCATAGTTGTTATGGCCTATAGTTCTCTCTAACTGATCTCCGTTTCTGATAGAGACTGAGATCAAACGGCTTTTATGCTTACTGCCTACATGAGCAATAATCTCTTCATCAGTCAGCACATCATAAAGAGCATCAAAGTTGCGACCGTAATGATCAGGCAAGTCCAAGAAGTTCTCAAAAATGTCGTGAACTTGCTGCATCGACTTGATTTCCTGACCTAAAAGAGTGACTGAGGCTTTCCCTTTAAACTCTTCCATAAAGCCACCGCCGATGCGGCCTGGTTTACTATAAGTCCCTTCCACCTTATGTTCTACAGAACGAGCCTGTACAAAAGAGTGTGGGAGTACTGCGCTTAAAAGACCTAATATTAAAATCATGTTTTTCATATTCTTTTTGGACTCCTGATATCCACCTACTAGCAAGATCAGGGCCCGCCCTTTCTGCATGTTATTGCATGTGAGTTTCTATTTTTAATTTATTAAACATTTTTTGTAACAGTTTGCTGACACCTTAAACACCACCGAAACGTTCCGCTCTTTTCACCGCCTTGGACACCGGGGTTTGATTCTCTCGAGCGCGCTCTCTATCTCTACTCTGTACTCTCTGCGCTCTTCTTCTCTCTCCTCTTTGTCCTTTTCTTAATATTAGCATTGGCTTTTAAAGGTGCCTGTTACATTCCAGTAAAGATCTAATAAAAAAAACGTAACAGCCGATAAGCATTATATGGAAGTAAAAGAGTTTCAATTTGATATGTCGAAGATTCTTTTTCTGAGACAAATCGAACAAGACAATCAGGAAAAGGTTCTTGAGGTGCTATTACAACTCTACTTCAAGAATACACCTCTTTCTCTTGAGACAATGACTCTGCAAGCGCAAGAAGGCCGCTTTGTAGAAGTTGCCCAAGAAGCGCACAAGCTGAAATCCAGCTGTGGCAATCTCGGTCTCATCAGTCTTGCAGAAATATTTGCGCGAATTGAAAGACAACTTAAATCAGGTATCAGTGAAAACGTCAGCGCCGACCTGGCACTGGCGATCTGTCATTTTGAAGATTCAAAACAAGTCCTCCATGATGTCTTAAAATAAAACATTTCTCTGGCACACTTCTTGGTACTTCCTTATTTCATGGAGGTCTTTCATGAATAAGAGAAACAACCGCATCTTTAATCTGTTTATGACTTTGACACTTGTTGCACCAACTTGCGCCTGGTCCATGCGATCGCCTCAAAATGCGCCACCCAGCCTGTATGGTTTGGAACAGATCAATATGGATAAGTGGACAGAGCTCTTAAAGGTCGGAAGAGAAAAAGGCAGCGTCCTCCAACAAATGCGCAGTTCAGTCTTTTATGCAATCTCCACCGCCGCCAGCGAACAGGCGATTTTTAGCACTCTTCAAAACATGGTGGCCTCAGCCCGTCTGACTTCTGTTGAAGATTATCGCGATCTGGCGCTTCTCTTGCTCGAAGCCCGTCAGAGACTGCGTCACTCTCATAAAATGGATCTGGGAACTCTTCAAGACTCTCTGTTTTTATTACAGATGATGGCGGAAGAAAGTCTTTATGTGGGATCTAAAAAATTCTCTGACTTCCCCAAAGAGATGACCATCCTCGGACCTATTAAAAACACCAGTCGCTCAGCGGCCCTTCGAGACTTCTCAGTGCAAACAGGAGACGTCGCTCTTTCCAAAGCCACAGGGTTTGGCTCTTCCAGCTTTATCGCCCTGGCCATGGATCGACCTCATATCTATTCTCACTCCACGCCTGTGGTGATTTCCGAACAGGGCCGAGCCATTTCACCTGAAGCAGAAATCGAAGACGGCGTAAAACTGCGTGATATGCAAAAAGACTATATCGATGGCTCTAAAACTCGCCTGTCGATTTACCGTTACGAAGATGGCTCCATCCAAAGCAAAGTCGAACAAGGCGCACAAAATCTCGTGAATGAAATGTATCAACGCAGTGGCAATGACCCCTTCAATGTTCCTGCTTTCAAATATGATTTCTCGATGACTCCAGGGCATTTGGACGAGCGCGGCCTCTTCTGCTCTTCCGTCGCTTATGAACTCTATCGC
>JBCECD010000358.1:0-4444 GCA_039206745.1 Bdellovibrio sp.
TTTTTCAGCCCGACGCTATCTCAATCGCTCTCTGGATCGGGCACGGGCGGTTCAGGATTTCCCTCTGATGATTTACTCCCTCTCCTATATAAGCTCCTGTGAATTGGCCTTGGGTAATATCGATGAATCCGTGCAAGCTCTGGGATTGGCCAACAGTTTGGCCTATCAGCAGAATCTCTTCGCCCTGCAGGCGGAAGCTCAGTATCGCTACGCTAAGTTGCACATTCTGAAGGGAGAATTTCATGAAGCGGATATCAAACTGCGCCAATCCATCAGTTTGGAGTTGATATCCTCCGCCCGCACTTCCACTCGCGGTCTGGCGCTAAAATATATTCAGCTGGCTCGCTTGGCTTTGCGCTCTGGACACTACGAGAAAGCACGTAAATTTTATTATCGCGCTGAGGTGCACTCCTATAAAAATCATGTGCGCACCACGGAAGCCGTCGCCTGTTATGGGCAGGCCTTAATCGCCCTTTTACAAAATGAAATCAGTCTGGCTCATCGTCTGCGCCGACGGGCGCGGGCTTTGGCGGGAGGCATGAGTAAAATCAGAAAAAACAAAAAGTTTTTGCATATCGAATTTATCTTCGCCTTGAATGAAAAGAATTACTCTGCTTGCATGGATATTCTGCGCTTGCGCTATATCCTCAGCCGCCGCTCTAAGGTGGCTCTCTCTCAGACAGTGCGCATGGCATTCCTGTTGGAGAAAGCCTCCGCACAAGCCTGCCCCGTTCGTCGCAGCTGGCTTCTGCGCTACAACCGTCATACGGAAAACCCTCAACTCACCTTCCTGAAAACAGACCTGCCCTTTCAGGACGGTCGCTTAGAGGATCTTTTGCCCTATCTCTTGCTATAAAGTAGAGAAGTCACAGTTATTTGTGATGCGCTCTAAATAATATTTCCAGCCCACAGCTCTTTGAGAAAAACTTGGTACGGAATGACTTCAATGCCGTCAATTTTTCGCGAAGTCGAATCCCGGCAAACCAAAATATATCTTTTGATTGAAGCCTCTTCTTTCAAAGCTCTCAAACCCTCGAGCATCTTCTCCGTATATCTCTCTGAGGACTTTATCTCGATGGCCACTTTGTCACCGACAATGCAGTCCACTTCATACTGACCACCAACCGTGCGCCAATAGGAAAGAGTTTCATCCACTTGGTGATAGCCTTTATAGGCACGGATCTCCTGAATCAAAAAGTGTTCAAATGTTTTTCCAAAGCTTTCTGAACGGAACAGAACCTCTTTCCTGCCGGCTAAATAATTCGCAACCCCAACGTCAAACAGAAAGATTTTACTCTTGGAAATAGCCTTGCGCTTTTTGGTTTTTTTGTAGGGCACCAATTCAAAAGCCAGCAGCGTGTCCTTCAGAACTTCCACAAAATTTGCCACAGTCCGGGGGGGAACACCTGAGTCATTGGCAACCTGTTGAAAATTCAACTCTTCACCGGAACACAAACCTATCACATCGAGAAAGCGAGCAAAGTGATCCACTCTTCGCACTATCGCCTCGGCGGTGATTTCTTCTTTCAAGTAGAGTTGCGTGTACTCCTTTAAATCTCGCCATGGTTCGTCTGATTGATAGATCAGCGGCAATCCTCCATACCGGCAATATTTTAGAAGATCAAAGTCCTTCTCCAGCTCAAAGCTGGTTAGAGGAAAAAATTCGAGACTGCGCGCCCTTCCAGCCAGAAGATTGGCTCCTCCATGCTTGAGCTTGCGAGCACTGCTACCTGTGAGCAGAAAGCGGAGGCCTTTTTCTTCAATCAAACGATGAACCTCATCCAACAAAATCGGAAGCTTTTGGATTTCATCAACAACCACAAGCTCTGCCTGAATCTCTTCAGCAAAGGCAGAAGGTCTTTTTAAAAAACGCTCGAAAGTCGAAATATTGAGTAAATCGAAAATTTGAGCTTCAGGAAGCTCTCTTTTAATCAACCACGACTTCCCTGTGGCCCGGGGTCCAAAAAGGAAGTGGCTTTTTTTTGATAAGGCTTGCTTCAGATTTAATACGCGCTTGTACATAACCTTATATTCGGCAACATGTTGCTGAATATCAATTAAAATCGGCAACATGTTGCCGATTTATTTAAGCAATTGAATATATTATTGTTTTTATTATTTTAAGAGTCAAAAAAGAGCCCGTAACCCCTCAAAATTCGGGCTTTAAGCCCTGGGTTTTCAATAAGGGCCCCCTGAGGGGCCTGCCAGGCCTCTCTTTTGCTGAAATAGATAAGTGTGAAGATTTTACAAATTATAAACGAATCTATCGGCATTTGAGCCTCTCATGAGGGGCCATTTTGCGGCCGGATTCAAAACTTAGACAGTAATAAGAGGATTTATGAAACTCAGATCTTATGCTCAAGGAAAACTTTGGACCATATCTCTTATGATTTGCTTGGTGACCCTCTCTGGATGTCGCAAAGACAGCGACACACCGGCATCGAGGACGAAACCCGCAGCTAAAACTATTTCGAAAAAATCCGACGAATCAAAAAAAACCTCTACGAAATCAGAAACGGTTGCTAAAGAGGCGGATGGCACTGCCAAGGCTGCGGAGAAAAAAGAAAGCACTGAAACATTAAATTGGAATGTGACCGACGCCAAATTCCTCATGAAAGACACTCTGGTTTCAGTCAGCAAAGGCAACGACGAGGATAAAATCCTGGTTATCGTTGATAACAGTTTACAAACTGTGCGCACAGCTCAACGCCGCTTGGCTGATCGGGGCCGCGGTCTCTATTGCCAAACCGAAGGGGCTGACTCCTTCAATAATGACGATGTGGTGAAATTTGAAAGCGCCAAAGCCTCCGCCGTCTTTGAGGAATCTAAAACCCGTGATATCGAGATCGCTTTCTCCGGCTCCCAAGCAGAAAAGAATTTCAAACTTCACTGTGTGGCTTCAGGAGATGTGAACTACGAAGACCTGGTTGAAAACATGAAGGGCATTCTCGACTTCCGCAATCATCAAGGTCTCTTTCATTCAGAAATGCCTGCTTCCGAGGAGGAGACTCTGACTCAGGACTCTCAAAGCAGTGGCGAAGCTGATGACAAAAAAACACGCTCTTTTTCCGTTCGCGATGCCGAAGCTTTGAAAAGAACTCTTGTCAGTGAAAATGGAGAAGCTGATTTGGTTTTGACCCAAGGAAAGATCATGAAAGCTTCTAAAGCAGAACAATTTCTCAACGAAGGCCGTATCCAACATCTGTGCTACCTCGATAAAATCGAAGGTGATATCCGCCGGGATTTGGCATATGCGTTTAAAGACACCACACCCAATCAAAGCCGAGGTGTCTCGAACTTTGAGAGACTGATGATCTATTCAGCTACAGAAACTGATTCCCTGCACATTCATTGCATTTACACCCGCTCAGCTCCCGTGACAGCCATCTTTGATACTTTCAAATCCGTTCTCGAATTCGGAGTATTGAAGTAAACTGCTGTGAAAGAAGCTCTCGTTACTTTTTCATTTCTTTTAATCATCGCTTTTGTAGGACACTCCTTCTCACAAGAAGGAGTGTTTTTCTTTCCTCCAGAGAAAGCCACTCTGGGGTTGAATGAAAACGAATACAATGAGCTGATTCACTATTTTCAAAAGACTTACACAGCTCAAGTTTTAAAAACCACGGGCAAGCCTGTGATTTTTCAAAAAGCCTGGCAGAATCCCTACTTCAATGGTTCGATCGAAAGTAAAGAGCACTTCTTTCAGATTCATCTGTGGGGAGGAACCGCCCGTACCCAGGGGGCTTCTCCTGTTGTCATGGCTGGGATACTCTGTCATGAACTGGGTCACATTCTGGGCGGCGAACCCCACGAAATTATAGAGAACAGAACCTGGTCCTCTGTCGAAGGTCAGGCTGACTTTTTTGCCACAAAAGAATGTCTTCCCACTTTCTTAAAGAATCACTCTCGATTTGCTCTGAACCCCTCTCGATATTTCATAGAGAAATGTCAGAATAACAATTCCTGTGCTCAAACTCTTCAGGCTGCTTGGGATCTCACTTTATTTTTTCAAACTTATGATTCACAAAAATCTCCGACACCTGATATTCACCGCCCCGCTCCACCGGCAAAAGAGCTTTTACGAAATGCCTATCCCTCGCTACAATGCCGATGGGATACATTTGTCGCAGGAGCTCTTTGTCAAGTTCACTCGAACTGCCAAGCTCCTGAGTGTTGGTCGCCTCGCACAAGAGAGTAAGCTATGCAAACACGTTATTGGATTTTGATCATCGCCTTAGCTGGGGGGCTTTTCTATTTTTTCTCGCATATCGATCAAAATACCACAAATAAAACAGCGAGCTCTGCTGATGAACTCTCTCCCGAAGAGAATTTTCAATCTGAGAACACGGACTCACCTCAAGTCACCAACTCTCCTGCATCCTCAACGGAAAAAGAAGAAACCCCTGCAGAACCTTCCAAAAGTTTGATTGAGACGACTCAGGCT
>JBCECD010000359.1:0-1390 GCA_039206745.1 Bdellovibrio sp.
TCGTCGTTATGCATCTGAAATTGGCCCATTCGTTGGACCAACTAAAGATATCCCAGCTCCTGATGTGGGCACAGATCCACAAACTATGGCTTGGTTCATGGACACCTACTCGCAAGAGCAAGGTGGTTTCGCACAGCCGGGCGTGGTCACGGGGAAGCCCGTGGAAATCGGAGGCTCTTTAGGCCGTAATCACGCAACAGGTTTAGGTGTGGTTTATGTTGCGGAAAAAGCTTTTGAAGTCTGTGGAATGAGCATGAAAGGCTCCCGCATCGCTATTCAAGGTTTCGGAAACGTGGGGTCTTTCGCCGCTCGTTTTGCTCATGAACGCGGAGCCCGCATTATCGCTGTCAGCGACGTTTCAGGTGGTATCTTCAATGGTGACGGTCTCGATATCCCAGAAGTGATCGAGTACGTAAAAGCTCATAAAGTCTTAAAAGGCTATCCCAAAGCACAACCTGTTTCGAATGAAGAATTGCTTGAACTCAAATGTGACGCTCTTTTCCCTTGCGCTCTGGAAAATCAAATTGATCTTCACAACGCAGAGAAAATCCAAACTAAAATCATCGTTGAAGGTGCCAATGGACCTGTCACGAATGCAGCAACAAAAATCCTTTCACAAAGAGGTATTTTTATTGCTCCAGACGTGGTTGCCAACGGTGGCGGTGTGATCGTTTCTTATTTCGAATGGGTTCAAGACATCATGTCCTTCTTCTGGGATGAGGAAGAGGTCAATGGCCGTTTGAAATCTATCATCACAAAAGCTTTCGATAAGAGTTACAGCCTATCGAAAGAAAAGAATGTGGACATGAGATCCGCAGCAATGGCCGTTTCAGTACAACGCTTGGAAAAAGCGATGTTGCTACGAGGACTTTACCCACGATAAGCGCGCTTGGCGCAGGATGTGACTTCTGAACTGGTTAACGAAACCCTGGTTGTTACTTTCTCCCCGATGGGCTCATGATCTGAGCCCATTGGCTTTACCACTGTATTCACTTTTACATGGAAGAAAAACTCCGCACTGGAAAAGCTTTACATGGAGAGGTTTGCACTTTGCCAATCCTGTCGGGATTGCTGGCGGAGTTGATAAAAATGCGGATCACCTCAAAGACTGGTGGTCCTTGGGTTGCGGTTTTGTCGAAGTGGGAACGGTCACACCTCAGCCTCAACTCGCTAATCCCGGAAAAATTCTGGATCGCGATGAAGCTTTGCAAGCCATGTGGAATAAGATGGGTTTTCCCAGTCATGGAGCCGAGGAAGTTTTTTTCAACTTAGCCTCTTATGCTCCTCACTATCGCACTCCTTTATTCGTCAATATCGGAAAGAATCGCATCACTGCCAACGAAAAGGCAGTGGAAGATTATCTCTATCTCGTCGATAAGTTCCGACCTTT
>JBCECD010000359.1:1400-4414 GCA_039206745.1 Bdellovibrio sp.
CACGTACCAGCAGTAGCATATGATCGCCATCGCGTAGTATAGTTACGAACATTTGCATTTTCCTATGTCGTCAATATTTCCAGCCCCAATACACAGGGATTACGAGAGCTACAAAAAAAAGAAAACCTCCGGCCGCTCATCGGCCCTATCGTAGATAGAGTCTCTCACTTTGAACCTACTCCGGTCCTAGTAAAGCTGTCTCCTGACATGGGAGATGAAGCCTTGGCAGAGGCTATTTTAAACTGTCATGATTTAGGCGTTGATGGTTTTGTCCTGACAAATACCACACTGTCTCGCCCCGCTTCTTGTCACTTTCCCGCGGAAGGCGGCCTGTCTGGCGCTCCTTTAAAAGATCTGTCGCGCCGCGCATTAGAGGTGGCGATACAGAGTCTCGGTTCTAAGAGGAAAGATATGCTCTTAGTCAGCACTGGAGGACTTCTCTCGCCAGAAGATGTCTTTGAAAGATTGCAAATGGGCGCAGATCTTGTTCAAATTTACTCTGCGCTTGTTTTTCATGGACCTGGTTTTTTCCATGATGTGGCGAGAAAGTATCATGGCGGACAGTAGTATTGCAGATAATCAAACCGTCGCAGGACGATCCAAAAAGTCAAAGCTCCGTAAAGGGCATTGGATTCCGGTCGTCGCGGGATTTCTACGTAAAGATGGCAAGATCCTCGTCGGCCAACGTCCCGAAAACAATTCTCTTCCGGGGCAATGGGAATTTCCCGGTGGAAAAATTGAGACAGGGGAAACTCCCGAAGAAGCTTTAGCTCGTGAGCTGGATGAAGAACTCGGCATTGAAGCAGAAGTGGGAGAGCTTAAATTAGCCTGCACCCACTCTTATGGAGATGTAGGGATTCTCATATTATTCTATGAGATCCTGTATTGGAAAGGCGAGCCTCGCGCTAAACATCACATGATGCTTGAATGGATTCATCCTGAAGAACTCAAGCATCGCAATATTCCCGAGGCCAATCGGAAAATTCTCCATAGGATCTATAAAGCTCTAGGAGTGGAATGGCGAAAATAATCTTGGTTAGTCAGCATGTGAACGCAACCTCCTGGCAACTGGCTCAGGCGCTGCGATCGCAACAACACGAAGTGGTGTTTCTGACCAGCTATGGTGAAAATCCTCCCGATACCAACGGCATTGAGTTCATGGGTTATTTCAAAAGCTGGAGCTTCATGGAAGGCCTGCGTATCACGCCGGGACTCTTTGGCTTGCAACCGCAGGTTTTGCATCTTCTCCTCGATGAAGATCGCATGAATCAGGCCCAGGTGATTCTGGCAACTTTTGCCAAGACTCACCCGACTTGCGTTCTCTCCACCTCTCTTTTGAATATCCGCAGGGGCCTCAAACGTCGCAATCCTGTTCGATATTTAATTGAACAAAGTGATATTATCACCTGCCCTACAGTTGAAACTTTAGGGCAATTGCGCGGACTGAACATTCGTTCGCCCAAACAAGGACGCAGTATTTTACCCCCTGTTTTGGATCTGAAGTCCTCAAGTCCTCTGACTCACTATCATGAAGAGATGGAGCCTTTTTTCCAACACCTGGCCCAGACACCTTATATTGTGGTGCCCTTTCGCGAAGCCTCTTTCAATCCGCAAAAAGAAAGTTTTATCCGCCTGCGAACTTTGGCGCAAAAATACAAAGTTATTTTGTGGGGCTCTTATTCTCATTGGTCCGTGCGTGAACGAAAGAAATTTGCGACCTGGCTGCAGGAATACAACTGTCATCAAAACTGGGCTTTAACAGGCCTACTGCCCTCAGGAACAAGCCACCATCTTTTAGAAAACAGCACCGCTCTCTTTTTGGCAGGGCAAAACTTTTCGCCCGTGGAAATGACCGAATATTATTTAAAGGCTATTCAGAGCCACGTGAACTTGATCCTGGACTCCAAGCAGAGCAGTGTCCATGCAGACCTGTGGAAAAACGGCGTCAACTGTTGGATTTTAAATTCTCACCAGTTGCAAAAAGAACTGATCAAACTTTTGGCTCGTCCTCATTTGCGGCTGCCGGAATCTCTTTCAGAACAGTTGGCCCAAGATCGACATCTCATCGACTCTTCTTTAAATGAGCTCAATCGTCTGTACAACCGCGCCCTCAGTCATTTAAGATAGGACATGCTCAAAAAATCGCGGCTGCCTGATACCTTGAATGTCTGCCTTACCTCCTATCGGTTTCCGATTCTCAGTCGGGCTTCTGATCATGGTTTTTTGTGGCCTATCGCCAAGGGTCTGGCACGCGAAGGACATAAAGTCACGGTTTTAGCCGCTCAGTCTCCTCTGAAAAAACCGGAAGTGGTGCGAGACGGAGTGAGGGTCTTTTTTCTGCATGAAGGCGCTAAAAATTTATCGCATCTGAATTTCCAAATGGCTGTGCGCCAGAAATTTGCACAGTTACACAAAGAAGATCCTTTTCACCTGGTTCACAGTATCGACAAATCAGGTTATCGCATCGCCAGTCGGAAAAAAGATTATCGCGTGGCTGTAGCCTACGATGTCGAGGCGACACAGATGTCACAACTCTTTGCCATCTTGGCCATGAAACAAGATACCTTTGGCAGCATGCTGACCACAGCACTGGCCACCACTTATAAATTTTTGACAACTTATTACGGTGGGGATCGCCGCCTGCTCTCCACTGCAGATGGTATCTTTGTCACCAATCCTCAACAGAGAATTATTCTCGAGCGATATTATCTGTACCCCGACTTTCACACCTACACAGTTCCTTATGGAATAGAGCTGGGAGATTTAACTCCTAAAGAAAAATCTTTGGAGCTGAGAAAAAAACTGGGTCTACCTGAAAACGCCCATGTCGCGGTGACTTTGACCGATATGACGGATGTGCAGGAAGTTGTGCCTTTACTCCGCGCTTTTGAAAAAGTTGCGATCAAAAAACCCAACAGCCATTTGATCGTGGTTGGAAATGGGCCGAAATTTAAAGAGATCGAGTACCAAGTCTTGAACTTGGCCCTGGGAAATCGCGTGGTCCTGACCGGAGC
>JBCECD010000360.1:0-4408 GCA_039206745.1 Bdellovibrio sp.
TCCAGCAAAACCTGAGTTGACGAGCCCAGAGTATTTCGCGGCTATCAAAACGGATTCAGTAACTTTGAAGTGGAAAGAAGCTCAAGGCGCACAAGTTTATCACGTGCAAGTGGCGACAGATCCTAACTTCAAATGGTTGGTAGCCAATGAATACCATCACAAAAATACTTCTTATGAAGTCGCTGGATTAACAGCAGGTCAATTCTATTACTGGAGAGTTGCTGCGGTTCAATCCACAAACTGGAGCACATTCCGCAAAAGTTTTTTCACAACTTCCATGTTCGAAGCGAAGTAAGTCTTTAGTCCAGCAAGGCGCACACAACCGCCTTGCTTTCCTTGTCAGTTGGCACTTTCAGCCCCTCTATTGCAAAACTTTAATTCTCCGCAGCGTTTGTAATTTTATTTAATTCGAATGAATTAGTTACAATAATCTCATGATTCGTTCATTGCATGAAGCATTACTGAATTCCAACGCTGTCATTGAATTTGATGTTCAAGGACATATTCTCTGGGCCAACGAAAGATTTCTTTCTTTGATGGGTTACACATTGGAAGAAATTGAGGGCAGGCACCACTCCATTTTTTTACCAGAACGTTACAATCAGGAATTCAAATATCAAGAACTGTGGCGACAACTGGCCGCAGGTCAAATCAGAGATGGTGAATTTAAAAGAATCACCAAAAACAAAGACGTTGTTTGGATTCAAGGTTCTTACAGTCCTGTCACAGATGAAAGCGGAAATGTTTTTAAAATAGTGAAGGTCGCGGTTGATGTGACAGAAAAGAAAAAACTCGCCGAAGATCTCGAAAAGAAAAATCAAGAGCTGCTCATAACAGCCGCGAAAGCGCGCGCCGCTACTCAGGCCAAATCAATCTTCCTTGCGAATATGAGTCATGAAATTCGCACGCCTCTCAACTCTATCATCGGCATCACGGACACTTTGGCGGAGACAAGCCTGAGCAGTCAGCAAAACTCCTTCGTTGAAATTTTACAGCGGGCCAATCAACAGCTGATAACGGTCATTAATGACATTCTCGATCTGTCCAAAGTGGAGGCGGGCGAGCTAGAACTGCAAACCTCGCCTTTCGAATTAAAAAAGCTGCTGGAAGAGCTCAATGCAGTTCTCAGCTTCCGTGCCAAAGAAAAAGGGCTGCAACTCAAAGTTCAAGTGGACCCCGATGTGCACTCCTACTTCCTTGGAGATATTGGTCGTCTTCGCCAGATCTTGATGAACCTTTTGAACAACTCCATCAAATTCACTCATCGCGGGGAGGTCTCCCTGCGAGTTGCAAAAAACAGAACCTCTCGTCCCGGCAATCTGCTCTTCTGCGTGGCCGACACGGGCATTGGTATTTATAAATCCAAGTTCAAGGACATCTTCCGCCCCTTCACACAGGCCGATGCAACAACCACTCGTCGCTATGGCGGCACCGGTCTGGGCCTTTCCATCACCAAAAATATTGTGCGCTTGATGAACGGACAGATCTGGCTTGAAAGCGAACCCCATGTGGGCAGCGTGTTTTACTTTACTCTGACTATGCCGGAGATAGATGAGATCTCAACTATCACAGCCCCTTCATTCTCTCCCCGGCATCGCCCTGAACAGCGACCTCTCAGCCATGAAAGGCGTTTGAATATTTTGATCGTGGATGATGTGGACGACAATCGCAATCTGTTCGGGATCTACTTGCAGAATACAGGCCACCATATCAGCTATGCAGACAGCGGCGTCGAAGCTCTCAAGGCTGTTCGCCAGCAAAATTTCGACATTATCTTCATGGATGTGCAAATGCCGATTATGGACGGCTATGAGGCCACTCGTTGCATTCGCGCGATAGAAGCAGAAGAGAACCGTATCCCTGCCCGCATCTTCGCCTGCACCGCCAATGCCTTTTCTGAAGATGTCGAAAAGAGTTTGCAGGCCGGTTGTGATCTGCACCTATCAAAGCCCGTGCGCAAGGATGTCTTGCTCTCGGCGATTCAATCTATGTTTGTCCTGAATGAAGCTGTGAATTAAGACCCCATCTATCGAGAACAGTGTTGCGCGAAAGGCAGCCCTTCTCCTCATGCAGATAATACACATGGAAAGACTGGGGATCTTCGTTCCAATGATAGAGCATGCCTGCACACATCTTGCAGGGCTTGTGAGTGGAGTAGAGCTTTGCTCCCACTGGAATCTTACGCCCTGAAAAACAACTCTGCACCAGATTGATTTCCGCATGCAGAGTTTTATTGCGGGAATTGGAGTTCACTCCCCACCCCAGAATTTTTCCATCCCTATCGGTCAAAACAGCTGCGATATCCCGATTAAAATCATGGAGAACTTCTCCTCGTAAAACACCTTCCGCCAATGTTTGCGCCAGCTTCACAGAGTCTTGCCCTAGCATATCGGCTCTCTCTGAAGGCTGAGTCAGCTCAACACTCTTCTCATAAAAAATCTCTTGCAAAGAGAAGTCTATTTTTAGACCGTGCTCGACCGCCCGCACTTTTTCCGTAGCTCTTTTGGCGACAACTTTAATCATACCCCGGCACATCTCGGTAAGAGCGGCGGTGGTAAAAATACGATTTCTTAAAATAAAAAAGCTGTGATCTGCAAATTGTTCAAAAACACCTTGTAACAACTGGGTCACTGCGGAAGCTGGCTGTGCCAGCTCATCTTGAGGAAAATAGGCATAATAAAGCGTGCCTTGATGACCAACAAAAGCCAAATCGAAATCTTTTTTCTGCAATTGGCAGGCAATTTGTTCCGCAGTTTCAATGGAGACCATAAAGTTTTCCATAACATTGCCAAGGGCTGCAAACAAGCCTATACATGCTCCCCATGAACATGATTCGCAATCGTCTGGAAAAAAACCTGAAGAAGCTCAAAGGCTGGGCTGACAGAAACAAAATAGAGGCCTTCCGTCTCTACGACCGGGACATCCCCGAGTATCCTTACATCGTCGATGTCTACGGGGATCACTATCTTATTTACGACAAGACCGACCCGGTGAAGGACAAAGATAAAAACCACCTGCCTGATGTGATCACCGCTCTCAAAGACCTCTTTGGCTGCCACGAAGACAAGATCGTTCTTAAAAAACGGGAGCGCCAGGAGGGCCTGAAGCAATACGAGAAAATGGATAGCAAGGAAGACACCTTTGTCGTGCGCGAATCGCAGGCCGTGCTGAAGGTGAACCTCCACGATTATCTGGATACCGGGCTCTTTTTAGATCATCGCCCTGTCCGTCAAAGCATCCATAAAAAGGCGGCGGGGAAAACATTTTTAAATTTATTCTGCTACACCGGCTCTGTCAGCGTTTTTGCCGCTCTGGGTGGAGCTCACACCACCAGTGTGGATATGTCACAGACCTATTTGCGCTGGGCGCAGGAGAATTTTTCCCTCAACGGTTTAGATCCGCTTAAGCATGACTTCATCCAAGCTGATGTCTTGGATTGGCTCGAGCACCAGAAACCAGGGCCACTTTATGACATTATTTTCCTCGATCCTCCGACTTTTTCGAATTCAAAGAGGATGCAGGGCAATTTTGAGGTGGAGCGAGACCAGGAGTTTCTCGTAGAAACTTGCATGAGTCTGCTAAAACTAGAGGGAACTCTCTATTTTTCCAATAACAAGCGCAAATTCAAGCTGTCTGAAAATATTTTATCTCGCTATGACGTGAAGGATATTTCCGAGGCCTCTATTCCACAGGATTTTCACGACAAAAAAATTCACAGCTGTTTTGAAATCCGGGGCGCAAAAAGACTTGTCACAGAGGTCAAAAGGACCTAGAACCCCCTTTTTAATAAAGAGAACATTTCTGAGGGAGGGTTGAGAGTTGAAAGCTTTAGGTCGCCATATTTTAGTTGAGTTTAGCGGGTGTAATGCAGAGGTCTTGAATGATGTCTCCATTATCGAAAGAAGTATGATTGAGGCCGCGCAAATCGCCGGCGCCACCGTTATCAATTCGACTTTTCATCACTTTTCCCCTTGGGGAGTCAGTGGTGTGGTGGTGATTCAAGAGAGCCATTTGGCTATTCACACTTGGCCAGAGTACCGCTATGCCGCTGTGGATCTCTTCACTTGTGGCGACTCGGTAGACCCTTGGGTTTCCTTTGAACATTTGAAAAAAGCTTTCCAAGCCAACTATTCCGCATTGGAAATGAATCGTGGTTCTTTGCACGTCATCCAGCGCTCTGATTTTAAACCGCAACACATTCGCACCGAGCCTTCCTTTGATTTGAAAAAGGGCTTTCAGATCGAGCGCAATGTCTGGTTCACCGACAAGGACGAGAATCAAGCCCTGTCTTTGCGTTACACAGGTGACGTCTTGTTCGACGAAACCAGTCCTTTTCAACGCGTGCGGGTTTTAGACTCTTATTCTCACGGCAAATTCTTGGCAATCAACAACATGGTGATGTGCACAG
>JBCECD010000361.1:0-4398 GCA_039206745.1 Bdellovibrio sp.
CTTTAAGACGGGTATAAGAGATACCAGCAATCTCAGTCATCAAGGCTTCATGTCTTTCGATAGGCAGATTTACGGACATGGTCAGAGTGCTGCGTGCGCCATCAGCATTAGCAAGCAGAGCTGCGACTTTGTTTTTTCCCACTTTATACATGCTGGTTTGCACTTCCAGAGTATAAGTTGGAATAGCAATTTTTTTATAAGAATCAACGCCGCCGCCTTGATACTTCGTCCAAGTTTTGGCATAGCCCTCTTGGTTCTTGTTAAACTCTTCGGGAGAGAATTGCTTTGGTGAGGCAAACTGTGTGCCGGCACTTGTTCCGCCACTGGCACTTCCTGATCCACCTGATGCGCATCCTACTAAAGACAATGCAGCCACGCCGGCTGCGGCAAACTTAATAATCATTTTTCCTCCTTGATATGATTACTTTTGAAAAACTATTTTTGAATTTAATGAGCTATTCTTGTATGTCAGTCGGTAAAGGTTCAGCCAATATGTTCTGAACATTATAACCTTCATCAACGGCGCCTTTATGCATGTGAATCACACCATAAAATCGGGGTACGGAGACATTTGAGTCATACGTCACTTTATCGCTGCGTGATTTTGTATAGAAGGTGAAGTGATCGTATCCTTCTTTCTGGGTGAGCTCGGCGCAGCGACGCAGGAGCATTTTCTCTGCGGAATCAGCAGATGTGGTGCCATTTCCCGTGAATTGCACGCGATAAACGCCCGCAGAGCTTTTTTCTTCGGTGAAGCCATCGGAATATTTCACTGGAACAGCAGAGCAGGCATTGAGAATAAAAAGCAGAAATGTTGATAAAATAAGGAATGATTTTCGCATGAGTGTGACATTAGATATTCAGAACATCTGAGTCAAACAATATGAAGTCTAGTAGTATTTGAGGACATGCGAGCACAGATGGACAAGCCCTACGTCTGAAGGACTGGCCCTCTGTCTTGTTTCGATTAAAGAATGTCGGAGCTCCTGATTAAGAGCCTTCAAAATTTTCTGTCAGAGTGGTGGCTCAACTATTAATCATGGAGAGTCGTCGGGGCGGCGATGAGGATTTCTTTGAGTAAGCTCATTTTTGAGATTGATAAGTATCACACGAAATAAACGTCATTATATTTTTAGTTTCCGCAGTCTCTTAGAAAGACGCAGAGTGTTTCCTGCGTGAGTTTATCAATTTTTTGAGCACCAAGTTGTGGCAATCACTCGAAAATATTTGAAATACGCTAAGAATGGGGAGTTTGTCTTTGTAAGAAAAAAGTGGATTGTAAAAAAAGGTATTGCGATTTTTTAACCAGATCTGTTAATCCTAAGAGCAAGTTAGGGAGTAGTTTTTCGGATTCATCAAATCCGAGGTTTGTGTCGACATACTGGGATTTTCCCCGGCACAAACGCAAAGGTTCCAAGTCCTTTGTTTACGAGACTGACACAAGTGATTGTATCAATCGCTGTGTTGTCTCGTTTGCTCCTTAAAGAGCTTTCGGCCTCACAGCCAAACAAAGTGAGGATTCTTTGGAAGCTTTTATTAATTCCTTTTTATTGGTTTTTGCAAGTGAGATGGGCGACAAAACCCAGTTGCTGGCTCTTGTGCTGACGGCGAGATATCGCACGCCCTGGCTGATTTTTGGGGGAGTATTTGTGGCCACGATCTTGAACCATGCTTTAGCGGCTTGGGCTGGGGGATGGGTGGCGACGCTCGTAAGTCCTGTGGTATTGAAGTGGTCTCTCGGAGCGATTTTCGTAGCCTTTGCTTTTTGGATTTTAATTCCTGATAAAGAAGGGGAGTTAAAAAATAATGGGCGTTTCGGCCCTTTCATCACGACAGTTATTGCTTTCTTTCTTGCCGAAATGGGTGACAAAACACAACTGGCGACGATCGCACTGGGGGCCAAGTATGCCAGCACCTTTGTGGTCACGATCGGTACAACAGCTGGAATGATGGGTTCAAATGCTCTAGCCATCTTCCTGGGAGATAAACTTCTGAAGAGGATTCCAATGCAATGGGTCCGCGTTTTTGCCTGTGTTCTTTTTCTGATCTTCGGTGTTGCAATTGTGGTGGGATTTTAATTCAGAAGTGTTCGGAGTGTCTTGCTAAATGAGAGCTTTGTGGCCACTAAATATACTTGGTTATCTCTTTGATTTCATCAAGGTCGATGTCCTTGTGGTTTCCATCCAGACAATGCTCGATATGATCATGAATGTAAACGCTTTTTGCCGCAGAAATTGCCTTGGCCACGGCGTAGAGCTGCCTGGCCACGTCGACGCATTCTCGCTCGCTTTCAATCATGGTGATAACAGTTTCCAAATGACCTTTGGCTCTTTTTAAGCGTTTTGAAACATCTTCGTGACTTGTATGTTGCTTTTTGTGAGACATGTGATAACTATCCCTTCCTGGGGGATAGGATGTCAAGAGCTTGGGATAAAATAGTTAAAACTGAAGCGCAGCTTTTGGCAGGTCGTTTGCTGACCAGGTCAGGAGATCAGGCCTGGGATTTTGTGGTTCCGTTTGCTCTGCTTCATGTTTTTCCCGGCAAGCTTCAAGTCGCGGCTCTTGACTATTTGATCATCAAGATGGGGACATTTTTTTTGACTCCTTGGGTAGGCAGGTGGATTGACTCCAGTCAGAGGACCGCAGTGATTAAAGCTGGAGTGTGGCTTCAGTTTTTTGCGGTTCTCGGTGGGATTGTAATTTTTTATCTATTGGATGCTCTAGTTGTCGGATGGAGTCTCGTGTTATCAGTCAGGGAGGGAGTGATCGCGCTGTTTTCACTTTTATCTCTTTTTGGCGTTTTAGCGTCTTTAGGATCTCTTATTACGGATATATCAGTAGGTAATGATCTGGCTCCTGCCTTGATCCCTTCGGAAAGACTGACTCAGTTTAATAGTTGGTTGCGAAGAGTAGATCTGGGAACGGAGGTCGGGGCGCCGATTGTCGCGGGTGTCTTATTTGCTCTGGAGTCCTCGAGAGTGCCTCTGCTGGGGCTTGTACTTATTGCTGTTTGGAATTTGCTTTCATTTGTTCCTGAGTACCTTCTTCTGTTGAATGTGATCAAAAAATCTGGATTGCATATCAAGGAAACCAATGTAACAAAAAGTTGGAAAGAGCTTTTACAATTCAATATTCGTGAGTCTGTCGCCAATCCAATTTTTTGGCTTATTTTTAGTTATGCCCTGCTATGGCTTTCAGTTTTAAGTCCCCATGGAGTTCTGCTTGCTGGATATCTGAAAGACAAGATGGCGTTACCTGAAGGTGAAATCGGTTTGTTTCGGGGGTTGGGAGCGGTGTTTGGACTGATCTCCACTGTGACTTTTCCCTACTTTGTTAAAAAGTGGGGACTCATTGAAAGTTCAAAACTGCATTTAGCATTTCAAGGTTTTGTTCTCGTTATTGGCATTGCGGCCTTTACTGTGGCGTCTCCGATGAGTGTTTATATCTTTCTTGCCTGCATTTTGCTGTCTCGGATCGGTCTGTATGGCTTTTCAAACGGAGAGTTTGAACTTCGGCAGAGACTTATTCCTGAGAAAAAGCGGGGCGAGCTGAACTCCCTCAGCTATTTGACCACGACGATGGCAACACTTGTGCTTTTCGGAGCAGGAAGCCTCTTGCCCAGTACTGAAGATTTTAAATACTTGGTTTACGCCTCGCTGGCGGCGGTGCTTTTGGCAAACTTTGTGTTTTTCAGATGGGTGAAGGTAAGCAGAACTTTCTAAAAGAAAGGATTGGTTATAACTGTAGCTTACTTTTTGAAGCCTTGGCTTTTTGCTACAAAGCTATATAGAAAGAGGGAAAAGCTGTAATTGAAGCTGATAGACTTCATTTGTAAGGTAGTTGAGGCTTCGATCAGGGCTTTTTCCATAATCAGTTGGGCCTTCTTTTTGCCAAAAATCTAACCTATGAGGCCTAGAAAATTGGGGCCTTTTTGTTTTCCGTACCCTGTGTAAAGATTATGATTTTCATACTCAAATAATATATTTTTCGAGCCAAAAATCATCATAAGCATATGATTCTATTGAGTTAAAATTTTTTTGCAAAACACCATGGGAATAGGGTATAATTTGGCTATTAGAGCTACTTGAGCTATAATAGCTACTAGGAGATTTTATGAAGGAAATGGCTTCAAAGAAGGCAAAAGATAATTTTGGTGAACTATTGGATACTGCTCAAAGAGAGCCTATTAAAATCACGAAAAAGAACCGCCCTGTGGCTGTTGTAATCTCTTTGGAGGAGTATCAACGCCTTCAAGAGCTTGAAGACTTGGTTTGGGCAAAGAAGGCTCAATCTGCCAGTAAGAAGGGTTATCTGAACAATAAAGATAGTGAAGCATTATTGGGTGATCTTCTAAATGCTAAAGATTAACATTTCCAAGGATGCCGAAAAGGTCTTAAA
>JBCECD010000362.1:0-2931 GCA_039206745.1 Bdellovibrio sp.
CAAGCAGAGAGTCCCCTGGCCAGCGCCGCTGTCTGGAAAATCAATATCAGCGCCGACACTCAACGCAAAGTCGTCAGCAGCTCCGCCTTCGCCCGAGGTTTGCGCAACTCCATGGCCTTGGCTGTTCACCCCACTTCCGGCTTGGTTATGCAAGGTGAAAATGGCATGGATCTTCCTGACGAAGACCGCCCTTACGAAGAGTTGAATGTCCTCAGGCAAGACGCTCATTACGGCTGGCCCTATTGCCACTCCCGCGCTGAAGTGTCGCCCAAGTTCGCCGGCACCATCACTGCCGAAATGTGTGCAAAAAATTATGCTCCGCCTGTAGCCTTCATGCCGGCTCATGTGGCGCCTTTGAGCTTGTTATATTATCACGGATCATTGTTACCTATGCTGCAAAACAAACTCCTGGTCTCGTGGCATGGCTATCGTCAGCACGGACAAAGAATTGTCGCTTATCCTGTCGATGAGCGCGGCGTGCCCACCAGTCAGCAATATGAAGAGGTTGTGAAAGGCTGGACCGGTGTTGCCGGTCTTCGCCCTCTCGGAGCCCCAACAGGCCTGGCTTCACTGCAAGACGGCTCTATCTTGATTTTAGATGATAAAAATGGCGCAGTTCTCAGACTTTCGCGCGGACATCAAGCCGGCAATCAAGCCCCCTCTGTCGTCTCATTCTCATCGACAAGTATTCAGGCCTTTGACAAGATCAAACCCTTTCTGCAAAAGAACTGCATGATGTGTCACACAGCTTTTCAAAAAAACTCCTCAGAGGAAATCCTGAAGGAAATGCAGGGAAGCTCCCTGCTCAGTCGCCAGGCTCCCTTTGAAAGTTCTTTTTATAGAAAGTTAAAAGACCAGCAGATGCCGCCAGAAGCCGTGCGCCCTGCTCTAGGCTTTAGCGATCAAGAGTATTCACGCATTTTACCCGCAGTGGAGGCGTTCTTAAACACTTTGTAAAACACCTTTAGCACGACTTAGCATTTTTAAAACACGATCTGCACTTTTCTCTTAAGTTTCCTCTGCCCCTACCGAAACATTAAGTGTAAATGAACACTTACACTTAACAAGGTCGAGGTCCATGTCTCACTCTTCGGCAATACCAGCCAAACGTATTTCTCTCTCGAGAGAGATCGAAGTGAAATTATCTTATGCACGCGAAAGAAAAACAGCCGTGTTAAAGAACATCAGCCTAACCGGAGCCTTCGTCGAATTCGGGCAGTCTCCCCACGAGGCGCACAAAGTCTCTTTGCTTCTCACCGTCGCGGGCTATAGTCGAGAACTCACGGCAAAGGTTGTCTGGATGAACAACCGAGGGTATGGATTGCAGTTCGCACTTCGCAACGGACGGGATGTGCGACTCCTTGAGGATTTTATCGAGTGTGCTGAAGAGCTTCAGCATCAGCGACTCGATTGTTTATCTCAGGTCTTTAAGAAAATTGCTTAGGGCCTATTTCAAAACCTCCAAAAATCTCAATACTTTCAATGGTCAAAGGTGAGTTTTGAAATGAGCTCTAATAATAATTTAAAGCGCGTGACAAAATGATCCGGTCATTTGGTTATGTGCTCTTAACAAAGGAGGTCTCTATAAAAAATAAAATGTAATACTATCACGCTACAAGGCACCTCCTCACGGGTGCTTTATTTAGCCATCAAAGATTTTTTCAGACTTCTCCAAAAGAAGCGAATTTGCTCGTGAACACCTTGCCGCGACTTTTCAGCATCTTGAAATCCCAGAAAAACAGAATACAGCACTCCCATATAGGAAATCTTATACACAATAGTCTCAACAGCTCTGATATCAAAGTCTGGGATTTTTTCCCGTTGCGCAACTTCCTTCAAACGCTCCTCCAATAAGCTTTTACCAATATGAGCCATGTGAGCCTTCATTGAGTCTGCAAACCCAGGATTCATCAGCGCATGGCTTAAAACCATACGCGAGAAATCGGCTTTCTCTATTGCTGAATCCATCACAACATTGCTGAATGCAATAAGTTCTTCTTCGACATTTTTTTTCAGGGGCAATAAGAGCGAATCTGTTTTTTTAACCATATTCTTCTCAATGACCGCCAGAAACAGCCCTTCTTTAGATTTAAAATGCCTGATGATAAGAGACTCATTGACCTGAGCACATTCGGCGATGATCTTCGTCGTGGCTCCATGATAACCCTCTCGCGCAAAGACAATCAAACCTGCCCGCAAAAGCCTGTTCGCTGAATGCTCCTCGTCCAGCGAATCATATTGGATATGGGTCTTACGGGCCTTCCTACGAATCGCTTTTTTCTTTATCTGGGTCATCTCCCCTATTGTCCTTCTCTGTCCTGCAAGGCAATCAATTCTTCCCGATTTAGAATTTCAATACTGCGACCCTCCTGACGGATCAATCCCATGGACTCAAGCTCTGCCAAAGCTTTAATAATTGTCGAAACCGTACTCGCACTGAAATTGGCAATTTCCTGCCGGGTCCATTTATGTTCGGGATGCAGGTCCTTCAAATACACAAGAGCCTGAGCTGTCCGCGAAAGAATTTGATTCTCCAAAATCATCACATGCTGAACTTCGCAACGACGCAATTCTTTAGCCAAGACCACGGTGATCTCTTTATAGAGCTGCGGAAATCTTTCTAAAACTCGATATAAAGTGGTGCGATCAATCATTCTCAATGTTGTCGGCTCTAAAGCCGTAGCCGTACCATGATAGCCTTCATTGGAAAAAAGAGCGCGATGCCCAAAGAGCTGCCCTCGCCGAAAGAAGCGGACTAAGTGCTCCTTCCCCGATGTAGCTCCTAAAAGCATCAAGCCAATCAATCCCTCTTCAACAAAATACAGCCCCCGGGGTAGATCCCCTTCGCGATAGACGACATCGCCGCGACGAAACTCAATTCGTTGAGCCGCACTGTCAAATTCTCTTTGCACTTCGAGAGGTATATCCGAC
>JBCECD010000362.1:2941-4383 GCA_039206745.1 Bdellovibrio sp.
AATCTGACATGAGCTCACGGCTTTATCAATTCCTAACACTTCTTCTTTTTTAAAATTAAGTGGCAATTATGTTCTGGCACATGACAGTCTGCATGCAATTGTTGTACTCTTTAAATGAGAAAATGTGTGGAGAATCCCTTACCACCAATAAAATCCGCACAAAAGGAGCTCTTATGAAAAAGAACATACACAATATCGAACGCCTCGCTCGTATCATTTTGGGGGGATTTTTGGCGTCTTTGGCTTTCTGGGGACCCGCTAATCCATGGTTTCTGCTTGGCCTTATTCCCCTCTTCACCGGACTGATTGGCTGGTGTCCCCCTTATGCTCTATTGGGAATCAACACCTGCAACCTAGGTAAGCCCGAATAAGAACGGGGATGCTATGATCCGCGATAGAAAGAAGACCCGTCCCGGGAAGTAGGGCCCCTGCGATTGCCTACTCCCTGCCGACCTGATATTGAGATCGTTTTCTCTGTCTAGTGGGTTTTACGCTGAGTATTGGTTTCTTGCAACAAACGATCTGTCATGGCTTTGATCGCAACGATCTGCTTTGCATCTTTATCGAGATAGTTAGCCCCTGTATAGCCGAACCAATCCCAACAACCACGAGGATTGAGTTCCGCAATCTTCGCAGACGGATACAGCACCACAATATTATTCTTCTCTGCCCAATTATTGTAACCCGCTTGCTTATAAAAAGCGTCCTTCACAAAATCAGGACTCATTCTACAGCCATGCAAAGCCACATGGAGCCGGCACCCAGAGCTCTGCGCCCCCCGACAGCCCGTTGGGATATAAATATACCCCACATCTCCCAATCCACTGCCCACGGTTTGAAATTCCGCCTGGGAGAAAATCTGAAGATTCGCTTCGAGAGCTTTTCCTCGCCCCTTCAAAGAACCATAAAGAGCCTGCAAAACAGCCCCCGCTCCGTCATAGTTGCAATTCTGAATCCAGGGCAGTCCCTTCTTATCGCACTCATTGCCTGTATCCAAAGTTGGAAACCCGTGTTCAGCAGGAACATCTATTTTTATTTGCACCTTGCCACCCAAAGCCTGAATAAATTCAGTCAGGCGCAGAGCCGCCTCTAAACGAATCGTTGAATCCTTTGAACCTGCATAGACAAAAAAAGGCTTTCCTTGAATCTCCGCGGGGTCTTCAATCTTTTTGTCAGAAAAAGCTTTGTGAACTTTTTCAACGTAAATCTTGCTGTCGATTTTTTGTGGATTCTCCATGCAGACATTTTGAGCATCGTAACTGTTGCCATTCGCACAACCCCACATCCCACCGGCCAAAGCTCCAACACCTTGAAAAACAGAGGCGTGCGCAACCTGCAGCTGCACGGCCATAAATGCTCCGCTCGAAATACCAGAAGCTGTCAAGCCCTGCGGCGAGAGCTGCAGCGTCCCGTCGGTGAGGATGTCCCAGGCGCCGAACGGG
>JBCECD010000363.1:0-3785 GCA_039206745.1 Bdellovibrio sp.
GAGTTGTGGGTGTCAATCATGATGTTTAATCCCGATGATCATTAAAATGTATCAGGCTCCAAAAGAATAAAATTATAGCAATCAGACAGGGAATGAGGAAGCCCCAATATTGACTATGCAGATAGGCATAGGCAGAAATATAGGACCCCAGGATGAAAGAAGTGATGATCCCGGCTCGCATCCAATTGGCTCGGATCTCATTGGTGCGTGGTTGAATCTTATGCGAGTGCAGAAGAATCCGGGTGAGGCCAATTCCCAGGTCCGTGGTGATGCCAGTCAGGTGAGTTGTGCGAACAATCGCGCCAAAGGCCGAGGTCACTGTGGCATTCAAAATCCCGCAGGCCAAACAAAGGGCTGCGAGCAAAATATAGTCTTGCTTTACGATCGGTGCACCAAACTGGCCGAAGAATCCGATCTGTCCTCCCAGCACCACACTCAGAGTCAGAAGAAAGATCAAAAACATCACCACAGGATAAAGAGGACGGCGATTGGTTTGAATCCTTCGATCCACCAGCAGGGCGGAAATCATGGTGCCGCCGATAAAAAATCCCGGCACGCTGAGAACTCCCAAGGCGTGATACCACTTGCCACTCGCAGCTTCCGTGCCGATGAGTGTTCCAAAGCCTGTCACGTGAGAAACGAAGCGATGACAGGAGAGATAACCACCCGTATTGATTGTGCCTGCTTGAAAAGCCATGGTCAGCCAGATGGCCACATTGGCGTGGCTGTAGTGTGAGAGAGTGCGTGAATAAGAAAACATAGAAACAGAGTAAAACAAAACTTTCAAAAAGACAAAAGACAGCCATATACTTAAGTCTGAAAGAAAGGGATGCTCATGTCGGGAAATGCAGAGCCCATCCTGGTGGTGGCGGCGGTGATCTATCAATTCATGGATCCGGAGAAAAAAGTTCTGATCGTGCGCCGAGGTCCCGGGCAAAGCGGAGCCGGCTTTTGGGAATTTCCCGGTGGCAAAGTTGAAACAGGAGAGTCTCCTGAGCAAGCCCTGCACCGGGAGATCGAAGAAGAATTGGCTCTGTCGATTCAGGTCAAAAAGTGTCTGGGCGAAGAGATTTTTGTTTACCCCAGCAAGGTCATCCGTTTGCGGGTTTATTGGGCGGAAACTTCTCATTCAGAGATTGTTCTCACGGAGCATGACGCTTTCAAATGGTGCCGGCGTAATGAAATTCCGACTCAGGATCTTTCTGAGGCAGATCGGCCTTTTGTTGCAAAAATTCGCTCCACCTGGGAATAAAAATAAGAGTCTTGTTCGTGTGTTGGCCTAGTCTGGATGGCCTTTTCCATAGCCTTTGTCCAGAGGCGACGGTATAATAAAACCTCTAGCTGAGGAGTCTTGTTCGTATGGAGGTCTTTCTTTTTCCATTGGTCAATGTCACTTTGTTTCCTCATACCACCAAGCCCTTGAATGTCTTTGAACCCCGTTATTTAGCCATGATGAGAGAAGCGGTGGAGTCTCAAACTCCGGTGGCAGTGGGCTTTATTGAGGATGCCGCCAGTGTTGCTTCGGTAAGAGTGGGTGAAAAAGTGCCTTTTGTGCGAGAGGTCGCGGGTTACGGCTCGGTTCAGATTTTAGAAGAGAGATTGAATGGCACTATGCTGGTGTTCCTGCAAGGTCAAGGCAAGGTTCGCCTCGGCAGAGTTTTAGAGCGAGGTCGTCCCTATATGGTGTGCGAAGCCGAGATCATCCCGGAGAACTCGTTGCTTGAGAGCTCGAGTGAAAGAGAGTTGTTTTCTCTGCATAGAATTTTAAGTCGATGGATTCGAGAGCATATTCCTGATCCTGCGCAGAGAGATCTTTTTATGAAAAATCTCTCTCACCCGGATGAAATTGTAGGCAGCTTCGCTTCTTATCTGGTGCGCGACTACGATTTGCAGCAGATGGTTCTCGAACACGACGACATCAATCGCAAGGTGCATTTCCTGCATCGCCTGGTTGAGTCCAATGAGTTGAGTCTTTAGGAGCACCTCAATCCTTGACGGTGCTCACTTTATAATTTGTTCTGAAACTCAGGCCGATCTAACTCGGTAAATCCACTCTCTGAATCCGTTCAAAGACAATCCACTGTAATAACAGAGACCAGATAATGTGAGCTAAAGAGAGATGCACCAGCTTCATCCAGACAGGGGCATGCAAAAGCAAAGTGAGAATGCCAAAACTCACTGCCGTGATAAGCGCTAAACTCATCTGATAAGATCGTCTTTCGAGGAGAACGCTCTCTGCCGTGTGAGCTTTCACCCAGAAGAACAGAGTCAAACCACCACCGCCCAGCAAAGCCAGGAGTGGATGCCATCCTCGTAGGCGAACTAGAAAGTGTGAGTCCGTGGAGAGGTCTGCAAGGAAACCATCCCAAAGATTGTCTGTGGGAAAAAGAGAATTTGAAAGAGCCGCCCAGGCTCCGGTGATACCGATGACAACAATAATCCAGGGAAAATAGCGATACCAACGATCGGAGGCATCAGCAGGCTTGAGACTTTTTTCCAGCAGCGATCCGGCAAAAGCCAAAGCGACGGATCCGGTGAGGAGGAAAGAATTCAACTGATGCAAAGCCATAGCAAAAGCACGGAAAGGTGTGTCGTTCGAGGCGACCAATTGAAAAATCACCAACTTGGCGCCGAGGAGGGCCTCGGTGATAGTGAAAATCAAAGTGGCCACAGCAGCCTTACGGGCAAAGTGTCCCACAGGATAAATTTTTCGAGCCACCCACCAGAAATAAACGACCAGCAAACCATAGATGCCAGACATGAGGCGATGTCCATATTCCACCCATGTTTTGCCGCGCTCCGCTTCAGGAATCAATTGCCCATGACAGAGGGGCCAGGTGTCGCCACAGCCATCGCCAGAGTGAGAAATACGCACCCAGGCTCCCCAAAGAATGACGAGAATGGTGTAAGCGAGAAGTCCGAAGGCCCATTTTTGAAATCGAGATTTTGTCATAGTGATATAGGGCGTATCACGGGTGCGGAAAGGGGTCAATGATGAGGACGGTATTGACTTCTTCTTGTGAACCGGCCCAGAATGGGGCATGTCGACAAAAACTCCCACTCCCTCTCATCAGCACGCGCATTCTCATGCTCACGGCCACCATCATTCCCACGCTTCAGGGGAAAGTTTAGGGCGGATGAAGATGGCTTTGGTTTTGAACTTCTGCTTTGCCTGCATCGAACTCGTCGGCGGATTGTGGACTAACAGTGTCGCGATTCTCAGTGACGCCCTTCATGATTTTGGTGATGCTTTGGCCATGGGACTGGCGATCTTTTTAGAGAAGTTTTCCCTGCGTAAAAGTGATGATCATTTCTCCTATGGCTATCGTCGTTTTTCAACTTTGGGAGCGCTGGTGACGGGATTGATTCTCGTAGTGGGCTCGATTTTTATTTTGATGGAGGCCATTCCTCGTTTGGTCACGCCTCAGCAGCCCCATGCTGACGGGATGATTGTGTTGGCCATTTTGGGTGTTGTGGTGAATGGTCTGGCGGCTCTGCGTGTATCGAAGGGATCTTCACTCAATGAGAAGATGCTGATGTGGCATATGATCGAAGATGTGATGGGGTGGGCCTTGGTTCTGGTCGGAGCTGTGGTGATGAAGTTTTTCCATCTGCCACAGTTGGATGCTGGCATGGCTATCGCGTTGGCATTATGGATTATGTACAATGTTTTCCGCAATCTCCGAGAGGCGTTGAATGTTTTTTTAATGCGGACGCCTTCGCATATCGAAGTCACGGTTGTTGAAGAGGCTTTGCGCGGCATGGAGCTGGTCGAAGATGTACAC
>JBCECD010000363.1:3795-4351 GCA_039206745.1 Bdellovibrio sp.
GGGCATCTGTGGTCATTGGATGGTGAAAATCATATTTACAGTGGTCATTTGGTATTGCGAGCCACTGCCACCATCGCGGATATGGAATCCGTAAAAGCTGTTGCCAAGAAAAAGTTGAAGGACTTTGGCATCATTGAGGCGACGTTGGAGACTGAAATTTCCGGTACGGCCTGTGTAGATCCTCTGCATTCCTAAAAAGAATCTCTTTTTGAAACAGAGTCCTCTGAAAAATCGAGTGGTGACTCAAGCTCGTAGAGTGTGTGCCCGATAAGGATTCAAGTCCTGACACAACAGGGGAGTGTCGATATGAGACAAGAAACACCGCTTCTATGCGAGAGTTCATGGATTCCTTCTAAAAAATCTTCCTTTTGGCAGAAGATCTTTTCGCAGATGTTGCAACTTCAAAATAAAATTACAAACAATCGCGGAGAGTCCCTGATCACTGTCATGATAGCAATCGGTCTGATAGCCATCGTCACCTCAGCGGCTCTTTCCATGTATTCCAATCTCATGAGGCAGCAGAAAACCGTGATGGTCAAAGGCGCTATGCAAAACC
>JBCECD010000364.1:0-4350 GCA_039206745.1 Bdellovibrio sp.
CCTGATCAGATCCCCGGTTACTACGACAAAAAAGACCGTCGAGTTTTGCAGGAAGGCACTGTCATTACTGTTGAACCCTTTGTTTCAACGGGCGCAAGAAATGTTATTGATAGCGGAGACGGCTGGACCTTGATCAATCCAAATCATTTTACGGCGCAATATGAGCACACGATTGTTATCACCAAGGATAAACCTTTGATAATGACTTTGCCTGCTTAAGGAAACAATCTACTGTCTTTCCTGGTCTCATAATATTTGTAGTATCTATCTTCTTAACAGAGCTCTAAATTGCCGTGCGGTCTCATCTTTATTGGTTGAGGTCTTTCTGTGTAAACGATATAGAGGCACATCCGATGCGGTTCTGCAAAGCATTGGAAAAAGGGAAGAGGTTCGAAGATGGACCGTTATTCTTTGATTCCAGTCTAGCTGTATTTACGGCCTGGGCGAAATTCTACTAGACACAAATTTTGCGATGAAAAATGTTTCCCCTCGGTTCGACGAACGTTCACGGCATTTGTAAAGTGCTTAGCCACTCGTTTTGTCTTCAGATCAAAATAAACAAGTTTTTAGCACTGGCACAGATGTCGCAACATGAAACCTTCGAAAGATCGTTGCGGTGGCATACATGGAAATTAGTCCCACCAACTTTGTAACGGTATCCAGTAAAAAGGAGATTTAAATGAAAAAGGTATCGCTTGTTTTTGGCTTTATGGGGCTTGCCATGACACTTCAGGCAGGGGCTGTGGAAATCACAGCTTTGGACTGCCGTTTTGGAACAAAGTATTGGGAGGCTAATAAAGGCGTTGAGTTGAACCTTCAAAAGGGAACGGCTCAATTCTACAAAGAGAGCAAAAAGTCTGCAGAGCAAGGAGTCTCTTGCTTTGAAGAAGGGCAAGGACTGCGTTGTGTATTAGGTGAGGACTCCATCATCACTATTGCTGATTTAACAGCAGTTGAATCTCAAACTTCAGCCAATGCCTCTGATCTTTTGGGTGTTTTAGTGGGTGTTCGGAGTAGAAGAGCTGACGTGGTCACGGGAGTGCATTCTACGCGAGGCTTATTCGGTACGAGTGATAAAGACGTCGTGTGCGTGACTCGTTGATTACTCTGTCTCGAGTATTTAATTGATAGTTAGTGGCGACATTTTAAAAGTTAAAAGAGGCCTGGGAACAGGCCTCTTTTTTTTTGCTCGGACTCTTATTAAGAAAGTGTAGACACATCAGGAACGTCAAGCCAGTACAGGGTGCCGCGAGGGGCCTCCGGGGTTTTCTAAAACTGTGCTCCAGCAGAGAGATCCAGTAGGAGAGAATCTTGGATCTTGGTTTCGACGCCGGAGAAATATTTGTATTGAACACCACCGCCATTGCCATAGCCTGCTCCTACCTGAAATAGAATATTAGCAGTCTTGGCGACATTGATGGCAAACTGATAGCCAACGGTGATTTGCGCTCCGACTCGATCATCTGTAGAGCGACCTTCTCCGTATAGACTGTCTTGAACTGTGGTTTCAACATGGGCTGAGGTGGCCGCTCCGGAAATATAAAGGCCTCTTTGATCTGTAGACCCCATAGGGAAGAAATCAGCAATCAAACCATAGACCAGCAGATCATGTTTAGAGTTGGTGATCCAACTTGCTGTATCGTCTTCCGAGGAAAGTTGAAACTTTTTGCCCATCAGTCCGATAGAAAAAGATTGTGCCACTTGATAAGTTGCTTTGGCACCCACGCCTTTTAAGGCCAGAGCATCTCCCAGCAAAAGAACGGAGAACGGATAGGAAGCTTTTTGTTCTTTATTTCGTGTTGTCACTCTGCCATCTTGGGCAGAGGCGAAGTGGCTGAACAGTAAGAGACCCAGTGCAAAAAACGCTTTTTTCACAAGCAAACTCCCGTTTAAAAATAAAAAATATAAAAACAGTTAAACATAAAAAAATAGAACGATTAGTAAATAAGAAATGCAAAAGGAAGACCAGGAGGAGAAATTATAAGGAGTTTAAATAGAATGGTGTAACTATGGAAAAGAGCTCATTTTCCTTGGGAGCCTTGATTTGCGGGCTAAAACTAGATTTGACTGTGAATCTTACAGGAGACAAAAGTTGTCATTTTTGAAAGCGGATTTTGAGCAAAATGCATAGAAACTTGACAATATCTTAACCTAATAAACTTATTAAAGAGTTTGGGCTGAGCACAAGGATTGCTAATAGAAAAGAGCATATTTTCCATGTCCTCATAATAAGGTACGCAGGAGAGTATGGGAGGTTTTTAGTGATTATCCTTAAGTTTTTAGTAAGCCTCCTGGTGACGTTCGGAGCGATCGGGGCTTATGCTCAGAATACCTGTGATATCGCACTTTATACTGAAGCAGAGGCGAAAGAGCTCTATCTTCATCTAAAAAGAAATGATTCCAAATCTCTGACTCTCGAAACGGATCGGGAAAGAGGTATGCTGATTCATCACCTGCGCAATCTGGCGCAGGGGCGTCCTCTATTGATTTTTACGGATGCTTCCTATTCACAGGCGTCAGGTGTCGTGACCATGATGAAAGTGCTTCAGGAAATAGAGTCTCGTTTTGGTATCAAGGTTCGCATTGTTGTCCCCGAAGATTTTAAAAGAGTTCTTAAGACCTCTTATCAAAATCTTGTATTTGCTTTTCCGCGGGAGCAGGAGGTCCTGAATATTTTGGAGCAGGAAAACCCATTTGCAGTTCATATCATGGTCGAAGGAACTTTAGGTCGTAAAGTGAAGTCAGTTCTCAGTAAAAAAGGACTTCCTTACACGACGGCATATCATACGGATTTTCCCAAATATCTTGCGAGCATGGTTCCGATTCCGGTATTCAAAGATGTGTTGAGTCGTGTGGCCTATCGAGTTCTTCGTCAATTTCACCGATCGTCCCAGGGAATCATGGTGCCTACGGATACGATGATGAAGGGACTTGAAGAGAATGGATTTGCTGATTTGGAGACACGCAAGTGGTCTCACGGTGTGGATCTTGTCAAGTTTTCCCCGGATTTAAGAGATGAACACATTTATGCTGGCTTGCAACGCCCTATTTCTCTTTTTGTTGGACGAGTGGCTCCGGAAAAGAATATTGAAACTTTTTTGCGTATGAAAAATCCTGGAACAAAAGTGGTTGTGGGGGATGGTCCTCAATTGGAAAGCTTTCGTAAGAAATATCCCGATGTTGTTTTTCTAGGTCGCAGGCCTCATGCGGAAGTGCCCAAGTATTTCGCCTCTGCGGACGTATTTGTTTTTCCGAGTTTAACCGATACATTTGGACTGGTTTTACTGGAGGCGGCCGCCTCGGGAACTCCGGTACTAGCCTTTGATTGGCAAGGACCTCGTGATGCAATAACAAGCCCGTTGGCTGGTCATCTTGTTGAGCACCATCTAAAAGATTCGGAGGCGGACATTAAAAATCTCGAAAAGGGATTTGAAAAAGCCCTGTCTTTAGATCGACAAGAGGTTCGCAATTACGCTGAAAATCACTCCTGGGAAATTTCTTTATTGGAGTTTCTCTATTTTTTGAGCCCTATTCCTGAGGCGGGTCGCTAGATTATGCAGTTTTTGAAAGCTTTACTTTTTATAGTTTCTTTCCATATAGGCACCCCGCTATGGGCTGCCGAGGCGGCTCTGGAAATGGTTCATATCAAAAGCTCGGTCTCAGATCTGTTAGCTAAGATCGAAGTGATATCACAAGCGCAAAAATCGATAGATGTGGTGACATATCATCATGACGACACAAAGTCTTCATTTCTACTTATGGAAGCTTTGCGGATGGCGGCTCTAAGAGGCGTTCAGGTTCGCTACATCTATGATCGGATGGCAACACAAAAAGGATCCAGCGATTTCTCAGAAGCATATCTTAATATTTTACGAAAGGCCGGCGTGCAAATGCGCGCCTTGACTGTCCTTGAGAGGTTTAAAAAATGGAGATTTTTTAAAATTATCCATAGTAAACAGATTATCGCGGATGCGGGGGAAAATCGGCGAGTAAGTGTGTTCGGAGGACGAAATGCCGGAGATCGCTATCTTCATTGGATCGATAACACCTTTGTTATGACCTGGCCCAAAGGCTCTTTTCTGGACAAAAAGATATCAGAATATTTTGAGCTCCTATGGGGCGCTTTACCAGGATACGTTGATGAGAAAAAATATACGACTGTTCCGGAACGGATGTTTTCAAATGAGAAGGAGCTTAAACAGGCTGTTCTCGCAAATTTGGAGAGCGACGATAAAAATCGAGTTTTACAGGAAGCTGTTGATGTCAGCAGACTCCTTGTGCGGGAAAAAGCACAGGTTTTGCCTTATTTTGAATTTGCTGAGAACGAGGTCGACTTCTTAAGTTCTGGAA
>JBCECD010000365.1:0-4253 GCA_039206745.1 Bdellovibrio sp.
ATTCCACGAAAGACTGGTGCCCTCAACTTTCAACTAAATTTGAAATTTCTCCTTGATTTATCAATTTAAATAGAGTTTCAGTAGGAGAAGTTTATGAAGAAATACCTTTTTTTGACGATTTTTAGCGTACTGCCAATTTTAAAAGCCCATGCTTGGCCTGTCACCTTAGACGCATTACCTCAGCCGAAATCTGTTAGTAGTGATGGTCAAATTTGTATGACACAGACAATCCATGTTACTTGTGACAAAATGCAAGCAGTTGATATCTTGAATCAAACTCAAAAAACAAAGCAGTATAAAAAAGTTATTCTGGAATCTAGAATTATTGATACAGCTGAAAGTACGCAGTACGGCTGTGATATGCTCCAGCCGGATGCATACTTTATTTCTGCAGTTATTTGTGAATAATTGAACTGTACCCTTCGAGTTGGAGCCTGAGATCCAGAAATTAGTATAGGTCCTCTGCTTACCAGGGGACCTCTTACAGGGAAATAAAGTTGTAAAGACTCATCATCAATTAACTACTGCTGATAAAAATATGACAACTTCAGCTCATCGTAGAAGACAAAAACAGATACTCGAAAAATCTTTGGAATCGCTCGAAAACGATAAAATAGAAACTCGTAGTCATACCGGAATGACGATGGCGATTGATCCAAAGAAAATACCTGAAGCTAAAAAGATGATTCAAGATTTCAATCGCAAAATTTGCGAATTCTTAGAGTCAGGTGAGCAGACCCAAGTTTATGAATTATCAATTGGATTATTTGCATTACAAAAAACGGAGTAACGTTATATGAAAAAATTATTTTTAACTCTAATTATTCTCGCACTATCTCATACTGCTTTTGCCGGAAGCGAATCGCATGGCGGAACTGGTATAAAAATCAATGGGAAAATTTATCTTTTAGATTTTGTCGAATCTGGGATTGAAAACAATCCTCTGATTGCTGATAAAAAGGATGTTGATCCAATTATTTTAGAGTCTTTTGAAACTCGGTTGAAAGTTGTTTTCAAATCAATAAATAATTTCCCAGCTCATTTGTTGGCCATAAAGCTTGCAGAGATACATCAACTGAATACGATTTCGGCAATTAGTTTGCTCAAAGGAATGGAGATGCTTAATTGGCGCTCAGTTAACGTTGATCTATCAAGAACATCGGATGGGACAAACATTATTTTAAATGCTGATCAAGTCCAACTTGCCGTAAGAGAGGCACAAACGGTTCGTTTATCCGCGAAGTTGGGTTTTCATTGTTCGCACGGTTGAAGATAACTTCAGCCGCAGTCTGCCCATGAATAATAAAGTGCATCTTGTTTTGAACTTTTTTTATGGTGGGATATTCCCCCGCCATTCCCTATTTTTTCAACTTCCGCAAAAGAATCACGGAAATTTAAACTTCTTGCGCTGAACTTTTAACTCTGGATGCGCGGCCTGCCCCTGACCTACGCCACCTTTTTCAATCACTAAAGCCTCAAGCTCAGTCTCCTGATCAAATGTATAGGCAAAAAGACCGCTCTGATATCTCTCCAAAGCAAAGTCCAGCATCCACTTATAAATGCCCGAAGATTTCCATTCAGATGTAACAATCAAGTTCTCAATCGAAGAGCTTCCTAAAAGCAATAGTCCAATGATTTCTTTCTTATGAAGACCAACACGAATCGTGTATCGACTGGCCAGCGCGTGCTTAAGAATTGCATCACTTTGATAGCGAACTTCGTCCGGCCTTTTGCCCACAATGAGTGAAATCTCTTCCGTCAAGAAATCTAGTATCTCGGCTCTTTGCGAAGCTTGGTAGTCCACGACTGCAAAATACTTATCCGCTTGAGGTCCATGATTCCAATAAACCTCTTCAAAGTTGCAAAGCTCTGCTTTCATATCGAAAACTTTTTCATTCATCCAGTTGATCAAATTTTCCATATCGCGGACCTTCTGAACAAGATCCCTGATATTGAATATAGGCTCGTGATGAAACACTCTGTTTCGAAAATTTCTGATACTTGTACAAATCCTACTTAGTTCTTCTGGATTTCTGAAGTGAGATGGAATTCTGGGGAATGCCGCTTTGATAATTTTCATATCGGCGTGAATTTTCCTTTTGCGATAAGCCTCAGAAAACAATGATGGCCAAAAACCAAAAGTTAAAGATGCGATAATGTTGGCTTTGCTTACATCCTTCCCATATTCGACTAACTTGTCCTTTGCGTCCTGAACTTGCTTTTCTTGATCTTTTAACAGCACAGAACCATTAGTCAGCCAATCAGCGCCAAACTTCGCAGTGAATCCCATATCGAGATGATTTCTCAAGGCCACCTCAACCAGACTTAGACAGGGATACAAAGACTGACTCATTTTGATATTCCACTTATATCGTTCAATAGCCGCCGCTTGGTCCGTATCATGGGGCGCCCTGTACTTGCTAAGTCTTTGTAATGACAGTGATTTATCCACTCTAATTCCTTACTTACAATATACTTGATTTTTTTGGGAATCTCTCCGATACTACCTCTGTAGTCCCCGGGGAAAATCCTCTCCTAGCCTTAACTGAGCTGGTGATGATCCTGGGGTTTTTTTTTGCCTAAAATCAAGATCATTCTCAAAATCAGCTCTCCGCCATGACGCTCACCAAATACGCACGAGACTCTGGATACTTCTTCACGCAGAAGCATTTTCCAACCCTAAGAGTTTTAAGCAAATTTGGATGAAGTACAAACTCTTCTACTTCGCGCAAAGACTTATTTCCTGCCGGAATATCAAGTAGCCACATTCGAGATGACTGAACCGTTTCCTTCCATACCTTCCGAGTCCCTGCCATCGCCGAGATCATCTCCGCACTCTCGGGACATTTCTGAAGAAAGGCGTGCAGAGTTGAAGTATTCCCCATCAGACGACCTGCAAACTCAGGACTGATTCGCAACAAGTCGCAGATCTCTTGGTGTGCAACGATCACGGACATTTTCGAACTTCTCGCGCGATCTAGGAAACCAATGAAGTCTTCCTGGGCTAAATCCGCGAACTCATCAACTATTACTGTAAATGGACGACGTTGCTCTTTTGAAACTTCAGCATCAACCTTTGCAAAGACCATTTTTAAATCTTGTAGGATAAAGCGACGTTCAAAAAGTAGGACTTGCGATTCATGAAATAATCTCAAGTCTTTTGATAGCCCGTTGAAGATAATAAGGCCCGCAACGGCAGTGCTTTTTTAAAACTTCACGACTGAGGGTACATTCACTGTTAGGGCTACTGGCAAAGATGGCCGCAAGCAGTTTTTCAGTTGGTTCTAAAAACCAATTCTGAATAAGAATGTTATAGATTGGAGTAAAGTATAAAACTAATTCCCGTGGCTTTCTGTGTTCACTCATAGACCCTCCTTTTGGGTTTCAGGTCTATAAATGGAATTTCTGATAAGTCCCCAGGAAGGGGTCATTTTGACCGAATGGGTGATCTCCAAAAACTGGTCTTCTAAAAGAAGAAATAACTAAGTAAAAAAGATTTCGGCCCATAGGCCGTAAAATAAATGGTCGGTTTAACTTTAACTCGTCTCTTTGCTTCCAATGCCCCTTGAGGGGGCGGAAGCACAAAACGAGGGAGTTTATTTTTTCCTGGAGGTCTTTTTCTTTTTGGCAGGCTTTGATTCAATAGCAGTTGGCTTTTTAATTTTTGAAGTTGTGGCCACCAACTTATCAAAGTCAGACTCAAATAAACGATCTTGAACAATTCTGTATTTTTCAAATTCTGCTTCAGCAAAGTTTTTAGCAAATTGTGCGGTCACTTTGCCTGCATCTTTTAAAATTCCACGGTCAGTGGCATCTAAAAATTTATCTAACCTTGTGGCCCAGTCATTCATCGTCATTGGGATTTTTCGTAAAGCCATGTCTTCAGCTACATCAAGATAAGCATTCACGATTCGGCCCATTGATTCCATTTCGTCTTTATTAAGATAATTTTTTGCGACTGAAACATCGGATTTTAAAATTTTTCCCTCTGGGCTATTTTTCCAAGAAGTAAGACCCATGTGCTGCTTTTCGCTATTAGCGCGGGTGACAATAACTTCAGCCGCAGTCTGACCATGAATAGCAAAGTGCATCTTGTTTTGAACTTTTTTAAAGAAGGCCATAGTGGTTTCAGATTCAGCATTGTAATCAACGGCAGTTGAGTAAATGTCCGCGATTTTTTGGTAGAATCGTCTTTCACTTAGAGCCCATTTCAAAACCTACGTAAAAGTATAATGATTGAGGCGAGTTGCACG
>JBCECD010000366.1:0-815 GCA_039206745.1 Bdellovibrio sp.
CCACCGCGTCCTCAGGAGCGAGGAGACTGAGCTGCCTGAGAGCATCCGGCAACTGGGCATTTTTAGGCAAGCGCGTGGAGTAAAACAGAAAGTTCCATGATTTTTGAAAGGCAATTTTATGCCGAGCTTTGATCTGACTGCTGAGGAAAGCCGTGCGCAAGGATTCGTGAGGAGAGATGAGATTGTCCACTTCAACATAGCGCAAATGTTCCACTACTTTGGCGTAACTATCCGACTTGCCCTTTTCGATTTCAAAAACCTGATCCACAAGATGAGTTTTCAAAAAGAAGTCACCAAAGCCTTTGCGACGAACCAGTCCCAACTTATGCTGGGGCCAGATCTCCCGGCACTTTTTCAGAAGCGGGATGGAGAGCAGCAGATCTCCCAAAAAGGCTGTTTGCACGACAAGATTTAACGGCATCAATCATTTCCTCTAAAGACACCTGATCGTAGCACATTACGGCGTTTTCACAAGTCCTCTTCCAGCAGGGACTGCAGGGGCTTTGCGTAAGAATATGAGAGCCTCGATCATACAGATCTATTTCATGAGCACAAGTCGGACCAAACCAGGCGACCACGTGCTTTTGCTGAGAGATCGCCATGTGCATACCAAGACTGTCTCCCGTGATCACCACATCACAGGCCGCCACGCTGACCAAACCATCGCGCAAACCTGATTGAGTTTCAGAACTGATCACAGGAAGCCCTTCGGCAATGTCCTGATTTCTTGCTGTATCTTCGGGTCCTCCCAACAACACCACTTCGGCATCGGGAAAGGCCTGCATCGCGGCGGCGACCATCGGCGAGTTGAGCAC
>JBCECD010000366.1:825-4215 GCA_039206745.1 Bdellovibrio sp.
CTCTGAATCAGAAGTCGGTGGAAACTCACGCTCAGCTTTTTATAGGGAATCACGGTACTGCAACCTGTGTTGAGACCAATGATCCAATTTTTCTTATCCTGCATTTCTTTTGTCGCGGTGGCGAGCCACTCGCCCCGGCGTTGTCGAGCACTCTCCTGCTCTGCAGAAGTCAGAGGCAGCCAATAATCATCTCGCAGATAAGGTCCCAACTCGAAGGCCTCTATCATCAATTGAGTTTCCGGTTTTTTATTCTCAAAAAACTTTTTTTGATTGTTCAACCCAAGTTCCCACAGCTCTTGCGCTGCCGGTGTTGCCGGCAAAATAGCTCCTTGACGGGGATCCGCGATAAAACCAAACACTTGATCTGCTTGAGTTCGCGTTAAAACCCCGGCAGCTTTGAGAGATTTATCAATAACAAAGGCCACATCAAATTGCAGAACTCCGAGCTGTAGTAAATCACTTTCACTGGTGGTCAGAACGCGATCGAGGGCCGGATGTCCGCGCAGCAGATGATGCGCGGGTGCGTCCGTCACCCAAGTCAGCATGGATCCCGGATATTTTCTTTTGATTGCTTTCAACAAAGACGTACTTCGGACCACGGCCCCTAAGGCTCCCAGATGAATGATTAAAATCGAAGTGGTGGGAACATCCCGGTGCGCGCAGAGATCATGACAAGAGGAATTCTTAGTACAGGGTTTATACCCAGAAAAATGTCGACAGTTGGTGACAGCCATTGTCCCATTGTAGAACACTCTCATGCCTTTCCCGAGTCTGGTTCCCCCCTCACTTCAGCAGAATAGGACTTAAGACCGATCAGACCTTGGTCTGAGTTGAAGACCGGCCTCACTTCAGCTCTCTTTTCTCTGATCCGATAAAGAATTGAACGGATCTGCTCCCAATACGCCAATAAGGACGACGTGAGATGAGATTTGAAAGAGAAAAAATCCAGCTACGTGATTTTCAATTACAGCCTTCCACTGAGGGCGGTTCTTTAACAGTTTCAGAAACTCGCAAAAGTTATCGCGTGAACAGACTTCATTATTCTTATTTGGAAGTTTTAAAAAACCCCACCTCAATCGAAGAGCTCGTGCAGTTCTTTCTCGGACAAGGATGGCTGGTGAGCTTTCGGGAGCTCCACAGCCTGTTGTCGTTTTTAGCCTCGGAGAATATTTTATTAAATGCCTCTCTTAAAAAGTATATCCAATCCGCGGACCACAGCGAAGGACCCGGATCCGCCGGATCTCCCGTCTCTTTGTCCGTGGCGGATCTGCCTTTTTTCCGCTCTTTGGACAGGTCGCTCGCCGAATATCTCATGCAAAGAAGTGAGCGCCTTCAACTGCCGGCCCAAACGACCGTTCTGCGCGCAGGCGAACGCAGCCGCGATCTCTACATTCTCTTACAAGGACAAGCCGCCTTGTACCGCCCGCTCCCCTCGCCACATCAACGCCAATGGATTTCGCAACTGGAGGCAGGAGCTCTCTTCGGCGAGCGTGGTTTTTTATTAGGAGAACCCCGCAGCGCCGATGTGATCACCAAAACTCCCTGTGAACTTTTACGTGTGCGCTACTTACCTGAGTTCGATGCTCTGATCAAAACAGAGAAAGCGCGAAGTCTGCAACACCGTTTCTGGGTTCTACAAGCCCTGTCTTCCTCCCCTTTCTTTAAAGATCTGCCAGGAGAAAGTCTCGACAGTCTGATATTCTCAGGACGACTGTGCCAAGCTCCGGCTCACCACCCCCTCTTTCAGGAAGGCCAAGCTGGAAACACCTGTTATATTGTAGTTCAAGGAAATGTTCTGATCCAGCAGAAGGGAAAAAACATCAATGTGCTAAAGCAGGGTTCCTGCTTCGGTGAAATATCCCTGCTCATGAGCGGTGGCGTGCGCACAGCCTCTGCCATCACTCAGCAAGAGTGCCTTTTTCTCGAAATTCATCAAAAAGATTTTTATCGCGTGCTCACACAAAATATCTTATTGGCCAAAGAAATTGAAACGCTGGCCGCTCAACGCCTCAATCAAGACCAGACTCGCCGTGCGAGTTAACTCATCGCGGATGTCTTTTTAAATAGCTCTTTACTTCTTCCGGTGTCATCACCGGACTTCCCGAAACTTCCATGGCCACACGGTCGGTCAATTTCATTCTACTCATATCCACGCCCTGGGCTTGCAGCACTCTCAAGACATCGAGCGTCTGATCCGTCGACGTCTTGTAGTGTCCACTTGAATTCGACAACTCTCGCAACCGGCCTTCATCGAAAGAGGCCATACCGGCGAAAAGAACGGGCTCACCCGCCGACAAACTGGAGTGATGATAGAACCCACCACGAGCATAAGGCAGATAAAGAAATCTGTGTGCTCGGTCAATCACCAGAATTCCCGTCACAAAGCTGGCGCTCTCCGCATCCAGTTGAGACTGAACTTTCCGCCCACCCCGATACGTAAAAAGTCCGTCTTTTAAAATCAACTCAAACTGAATTTTCTCTTCTTCTTTAAAATAGCGCACGCGCCACGGCGTACGTGTGACTGGATCTAAATACAATCCTTGGTCCTCTCCACGATACTCTTCGCGCATCGGGATCAGAGATAAATTCAAAAATGAAGGAGTTGTTTCGAGAACCTTTTCACAGCGGGAAGTAGCTGTCGCCATCTCTCCCGTGAGGAGTAAAAATCCAAAAAGAAAGGACACGACATTTTTCGGCGTCAGCGTCCAATTTTTCAACAGTCCAAAACCACTATACGTACCAGCAACGTCCATATCTAGCTCCCATGCATAAAGAGTGCCGCCTTTTAACACGAATTTCACAACCGAATTGACTCATAGAAAATCGTACCGAAAGGGGCCGTTGACTCAACCGCTCAAAACGCTCACGATGCGAGCACTCAGACCCCCGGTTGAATCATAATCTCAGCACCAAATATTCTCTCGTACTGGTGCTCGCGGAACTCCCTAGGAGATCGCACCAAGAAAAAGAGAGGACCCATAGTAGAAGCCTTTCGGACGCAATGAAATAAATCATAGTTACTCTCTATCGGGCCATAGACAGTATCAATTGTACTTTTGTTTGTATCTTTTCAAAGATAGTCTGCATGTAACACCAACTCGAAACACAAAAGGAGAATATCGTGCTACGAAAACCATTGATGGGTTTCGCCTTGCTGGCTCTTGCTTCGCAAGCTGTATCCACAACTTCTGCAGCAGCAGACAAAAATACTTCATCCACCATGCAACAAGCTCCCACTAATAAATTCTGGTGGCCAGAGCGCTTGGATCTTTCCATTCTACGTCAACATGCTACCGAGTCCAATCCTATGGACAAAAATTTTGACTACAGAAAAGAATTTAAAAAATTGAATCTCGTCGAAGTCAAAAAAGATATTGCTCAGGTTCTGAC
>JBCECD010000367.1:0-4200 GCA_039206745.1 Bdellovibrio sp.
CTGCAAGACATGATCAGCAAAGACGAAAAGGCCGATGTCACCTGTCAGATTTGCGGTCGTCCTTACACTGTGGAAGTGGCGGAGATACAAACCATCAAAGATCGCTTACATAAAGAGTCGATGCACTGATCACCACTGGTGCTTGAGCACGAGTTGGGTTTGATTTTCGGAGCCTTGGTGAACCACGCCCCAACTTGTATTGTGGGACAGGCGTTGAGAATAGTCCAAAGAGGCTCCTTGGGTTTCTAAAATACAGGATAGCTGGCTGCTTTCAGACCACCTGTATTCCATGCGGTTTAAAGTCGCAAAACGAAAGTTGTCCATCACCGAAGCTTCTGCGGAAGCACTTTCTCCTTCGGAGATCTCCGCTTTTGCTGAAGAGGTCTCATCGGATTTAAAGAGGCTCTGAATTTTATGGTTGAGAGTATCCAAAAGTCTTTGATCCGCACCATCTAACAAAAGAGAGCCTTGCTGTTCAACCCAGTCATCGCGGACGGAGGCGAGGTCTCGTCCTTTGCGGGGAATAGCGACTTTGGAAGAGACAGAAGTCTTTTCCAGTTCCGTCATTTGTTTCATGATTTCGAGAGTGCGCAGGTCTTCTTCAGAAAGAGATTCAAAATTTTGATAGGCAACAAAAAGGCAGGAGCCCATGATAAGCATCCAGTATTTTGGTTTCATCTTTTTATTGTAGCAACCCTCAGGGGATCGGGGGAGGGCTGCGTGTGAAACTCTCGTTTTGAGACGCTCGACTACTCTTGGACTTTCAATTTCAAATCCTTGCAGTGAATGAGTGTCTCAATTTTAAACCAGGATGGAGCATAGTGAGTTTTCACAATTTGAAAAGAGACTTCTTTGGAAAAGCGGCCTTGAGAAAGAGTGGCATCAATAGATTCAATGAGAGATTTATTTTGCATGTCGTGGTGATATTTCCCCTGCAATTGCACCGAGAAGAGAGACAGATCGCCTTTAAGCTGAACGGGATTGTAAATAGAATTTCCGACCTGAACCTGGGCCACAACCTGTTCCGATGTGGAGTTGAGCGTGAGTTCACAGACCTGCTGAGATTTTTCATCGAGACCCACCAAAACCTGATGACCTGCGAGGCTGTGAAGAGAAAAAGAAGCCTCCTCAGTCTGAGCAAAGACTGTTGAATAAATGGACAGACAGCTCAAAAATGTTATCCAGATTCTCATGGAAACTCCTCTCCTTGATTGCTAAAGGGGGCTTATCGTACTTCCTCTTTATCTGTGCAGGATCCGAACCAGCTGGTTTCATGCGGATTGAATATGAATTGACTCATAGGAAATCGTACCGAAAGGGGCCGTTGCCTCAACGTCAAGATGTGGGCACCCAGACGCCCGGTTGAATCATAATCCCAGCACCGAAGAGCTCCTGATCGTAAGCGAGTTTATAGCTCCCCTAATTCCACCCAAGTGATGCCATCGCCACCGCTCTCTGGAGAGCCGGCCTTCCATTTTTTTACGTAGATCGAACGTGAGAGATAAGTGCGCACAGCTTTTTTTAAAGCTTCAGTGCCGTGCCCATGAATGATTTTAAGTCGATCTTCACGGGTTTGTGCCGCTTTATCCAAAGCCAGTTCCAACTCAGAGAGGGCCTCTTCGACGGTCTTGCCTCGCAGATCCAGAGTGCGATCGTCGTCGGCCAAAGCGACGGAAAAAGGAGAACTTTGTCGCACCAGTTGCGAAGTGGGATTTTGCGGTTTGCCTGGAGGACGCAAATCCTGCCAATGAATTTGCAAGCGCACCGAACCCGAGAGGATCAAAACATCCCCTTTAGAGTTCGGGGTGCTTTGAATGATCCCATCCTGATTTAAAGTCGGAACATAAACTTTAGAGCCGGGAGGAAATCTTTTGCCAAAGGCCTCGGCGCTCTCCGGAGCATCGGGCTGTGTGATAGGTTTTGCCTTCACAATCTCAGGCAGTTTGTACTTGATTTCCTGCAAAGCGGAGTGGCGCTTGAAGGTGTCAGTGACTTTCGCTTGGGCGATGGCCTCTTCCACTTTGCGTTCCGCTTTCTTCAGGGTCCTTTGCAGCCATTCCTCTTTATCTTTATTGAATTGCTCCAGCAGGCCTTCGTACTTGCGTTTGGTTTCGAGAGCTTTGTGAGTTTCCTTCTTCAGGTGATCCTGCAAAAGAGAAATATCGCTTTTCAACTGCTCGATCTGCTCCAGCCCTTCCAGGCGAGCGCGGGTGGCAGGGGCGAGAACTTCCAAGGCCCTCTTGACGATAGCTTCCGAGACGCCCACGCGCTTCGCAGTCTGAATGGCCAAAGAATCACCCGGGATGCCGGCAATAAACTGATAAGTCGGGCGCCCTGTCTTCGGATCGTATTCCAAACTCCCGTTGAGAACACGACTGTCTTCATCCCAACCTGTTTTAAGAGGCCCTAAATGCGAGGTTATGACCGCAAAGACATTGTTCTGTGAGAAGGCTTCGATAAAGCTGCGAGCCAGAGCACTGCCTTCTTCAGGATCTGTGGAGCCACAGATCTCATCAATGAGAATTAAATTCTCACGGCCCTTCAAGGTGGCAGCCCGGCCCAAAATCTTCAGATGAGCTGCGAAGGTGCTGAGTTCTTCATCCACACTCTGAGCATCTCCGATACCAATGAGAATGCCTTTAAAGAAAGGCAGCTTGGAGGTTTCGCTGGCACAAATAGGCAGCCCACAACGAGCCATCTGCGCCGCCAGACCAATGGATTTTAAGAGAACAGTTTTTCCGCCGGCGTTCGGGCCACTCAATAGCAGAAGACTTTTTTGACCTTCCAAGAGGACCGTATTGGAAACCACCGCTTTGCCTGACAGTTGCAGTAAAGGATGACGGACTTCAATAAGCTCGAGACTGTCCTGAGAAAACTGAATGGGATGAGCCTGCACCAGCTGCGTGAATTGACCTTGAGAAAAGCGGATGTCAGCTTCTTCCAGCAAAGTACGGGAGGATTCAATCTCGTCAGATTTGGAAGACAAATAGCGAGAGAGCTCCGTTAATAAGCGCTCGATCTCATCTTCGATCTCCACCTCAATTTGGCGCAGACGATTGTTTGTAGGAATGATAGTTTCAGGTTCCATGAAAACAGTTTGCTTGGTTTGAGAAGAGCCATGGATCACACCGGGAAGATGATGTTGCATCCCACTGCGCACAGGCAAAACCCAACGTCCATCACGAGTGGTGACATACTTATCCTGTAAAACATTTTCCATCTGATGAGCTTTCACCAGACGATCCAAAGAGCTCTGCACCTCGCGTGCGAGACGTTCTTTTTCTTTATAGAGTTTATAGAGAGCCTCACTGGCATCAGCCCGGATTTCACCTCCGGGAGTGAGAATCTGATCAATGGCTGATACCGGTTCTTCGGCATTCATCAGGCTGTCACCAATGCGACGGGCCCAATTGTTTTCCACGGGCCGTAGAGCTTCCTTAAGAGCCAGGGCTTCGAAGCAAAAACTGCGCACATCTTTCAATTCTAAAGTTTTTAAGACAGCTTTTTTGCGCAGACGTGTGATCCAGGTTGAATAGAGATCCAGGCTCTCCATAAAAGGGCGCACGCCCTGATTCAGAACTTCAACGGCTTGAGTGATCTCTTCAAAGCGAGAGTAAGCTTCCTGAGGAGAAGACAAGGGCTGAGTTTTCAGAATCGCCGCGCGACCGGCCTCACTGGTGGCGTGATGACGAATTTTTTCGAGAATCTCCATCCAATCAAGAACGACGAGATCTTGCATAAGCAACTCCTACTATTGAGAACAGGGCGACCAGAATCAAGATCCAGTCATAGTGTCCCGCTTGAACATAAAAAGTTCGCGGCGCCTGGGATTTATATCGAACTAAAAAGGATCCCGACCACTCTTCATGCACGGGAGAGGCCGATAAAACTTCACCACTCGCCAAGGCAACAGTGCTGATGCCCGTATTTGTAGAGCGTACCAGAGGTCGCCGTGTTTCAATAGCGCGGGCTAAAGTCATATACAAATGTTGAAGAGGCTCTGACGGACGTCCAAACCAGGAGTCGTTGGTGACATTCACTAAAATATCAGCCCCTTTTTCGGCGAGGCCGCGACTGAAAGCAGGATCTAAACCTTCATAACAAACTTGACCGCCCCAGTGAATCTCTTCGCCTTTGAATTGCCAGGTCATCACTTCAGGTCCCTGTCCTCGCCCGAAATTGGAAACAAAAGGAAGAAGT
>JBCECD010000368.1:0-4171 GCA_039206745.1 Bdellovibrio sp.
TTCGGAGAAGTAGTGTTGATATGCAGACTTCATTTGTTGATTCAGACTATTATTGCGAGCAGTTGATACCAAAAAATAGTTTTTTCAGAAGATTCAGGGACCTAGTAGGTCCCTTGATTTTAGATGAGATGTTTCGAGATCTGTACTGCTGGACAAATGGTCGTCCACCGATATCTCCATCTTTACTCGCTAAGGCTATGCTTCTTCAATATCACATGAATCTCTCTGACCGAGAAATGGAACGAACCTGTCAGTTTGATTTGGAAGTAAAGTTTGCTTTAGGCATTCGTATTGACGAAAGGCCTTTTGATCACTCTTCATTAGGCGACTTCCGCGAACGACTTTTAAAGTCGGGGAAAGAAAAAGATATTTTTGATCGCATCGTAGCAGAGTTAATAGATAAGAAGCTGATTTCGAAGAAAGAAGTCCAAAGAATTGATGCTACTCACATTATTGCTGATATTGCCCTTCCAAACATGGTCGGCATGGTAAAAAAAGGCAGCTTCGAAATTCTGAAGAAGTTAAAAATTCATAAGCCGAAGAGGTACAAAAATATTTCTAAACGACTAGATCCTAAAGACTATAGTGTCGGCCGGGTGAACGATGACGGCCCAGGCAGATTCGATATGGAAAAGCGCAAAGCGCGTCTTGTGAAATATGTCGAAGACGCTAAAGTTCTTATCAAGGAAACAAAAGGCTTGGCAGAAGATCCGAGATTTAAAGAGTCTATTGGGGTTTTAAAAAAAATTTGTGTGAAAACATCTCAGATACCGATAGTGGCACTCCGATAGAGCTAGATCCAAAAAAGAAACCGACTAATCGTATCATTTCTCCTATTGATACTGATGCGAGAGCCGGGGCAAAAAGTAAGTTCAAGAAGTTCTACGGCTATAAAGCCAGTATCACGCAGGAAGTAAAAAATCAGTTCATCACCAATGTTGACGTAATGCCGGGCAATAAAAGAGACGGCGATCCCATGGTTGAGATGGTTGAAGAGCAAATTGTTAAGCATGGCCTGAGTCCTAAAAGACTTATAGGTGATACAGCCTATGGGGATGGTGTTTGCCGCCGGGACCTAAATGATTTAGGAAGTCAGGTCGTAGCTCCTTATAAAGCCAAAACTCCGAGGACACTGGCTGTTTTTCCAAAGAGTCTTTTTAAGATGATCGAAAGAATAATACTTTAACTTGCCCGAATGAAGTGAGAGCAAAGCCGCACTTTTATGACAGTGCAAAATCCAGCATGGCATTTCACTTCCCGATGACATCTTGTAAGGTCTGCCCATTGAAGGCGCAATGTACGAACGCGAAGGAAGGCAGACGAACCGTCCGAATATTTGACTGGCAAGAAGGAACCTACGAGTCTGAGGTTTACAACAAAACCGAAGAGTTTAAGAAGGACATGAAACTTAGACAACCTATTGAGGGCAAGTTTTCAGAGATGAAGCGTTTTCATGGGTTGGTGCGCGCAAAATACAGAGGCCTTAAAAAAGTAGGCTTGCAGTGTTATTTTACGACGGCGCTGATTAACATCAAGAGGTGGATTAATTACTTGCAGGGGATCAATAAGAGTTTGCAAGGGACAATTGATCAAATTAATAATAAGTGCAGTTACTTCTATAAGGGAGGGCTGTAAGCTTGAAAAAAAATAGAATTTTCACTGCTATAGGAGTTTTGGTATTGGGTTTGGGTGCGTATTGGCTTACCGGCCCTGCTAAAACGTTTATTGATAAAGGCAAAGATAGTGAAGTGAAATCACTTCTAAATAATTACGGCGTTGCCGAAGAAAGCTATTTTGCTTCATACAAAGAATTTTCTGCTGACGAAGGGAGGCTCGGCTTCTCTTCCCAGGTCAAGGGTGTGAAGGTATTTTTTTTGAAGGATTTAGTTCCCGCTGAATACGTAAATGCTCTGCCTGAAGCATCTTTGCCTTTTGTGGGAAAGGATTCTTACAGAATACTTGTTGCGGTGGAAAAATCTAATGGACAAGTTGAGTTTTGGACGATGGATGAAAAGAGAAATCCATCTAAATTGAAGAAAAAATAGGCAACTCGGAGAAAAATTTGATCAAAACTGAGCATCGGGCTCTTGTTCTTACATTTTTAATTTGGTGTTTTTGGGTGACCTGTGGATGGTGATACATCCAAAAAAAAGATTCTACCCTTAAAATTCAGAAAATCTGGAGAATTTGGTCAAAAACGGCCCCATTGGATCCTTTCATTCCGACAAAAATCGCTGCAAAGTTGCAGTAATGCTTCGTATGAATTGTACAGCACCGTTCATGAGGCCTCCTAAGGTGGCCATCATGATTTTGAATGGCCGTGTTAAGCAAGAGTTGGAACGGCCGGGAGTTTTTGTGATGTATTTTATTTCTATAGAGCAATTTGAAGAAGGGAGTGGGAAACTTCACCTTCCCGGTCGATATCTAAATTTTGAAATACCTCCAGAAATCGAGCTGGCTTCGTTCCAATAGATTCAAGCATCTTAAGTCGCAGAATTTTTTCGGTTGCATCTGACATCTTTGTCGGATCGTCATTGCATTTTTCCCATTGTTTAATCACAGGATGGGTAACCTCGAGTAATTTTCCAAACTCACGCAAAGTCATTCCCAAATGATTTCTTAGAAAAAAGACTTGTCTTCCTGTCAGTGGACTTTTGTTTTCGTCTGAGCAGATTTCGGAAATAACCTTCAATGCCAAACTCTTGTAGTTAATGATGGGCTCAATACTGCCACGAATTTCTTTTGCAGGAACATTTTGCAACTCAACAGGGAAGCCAAATCCGTTAAAAATGTATCTTTTAATTTTCATCTGCATCCTCCGTCAGCTATTTAGCCAAATCAATAACAGTAATAATCAGTAGCCCAGAAGTCTTGTCTAAGGACACGGCTACTCTCAAATCTCTTTCATCAACGGTCTTACCACGAATCGAGTAGTTCCAACTTTTATGCTCAGACTTGTATTCGTCCTTGCTCTTTTCGCGGTGTCCTCGTTCGATTACTTGCTCCATTTCTTGAACAGTAACTTCTCGCTGATCCAATCTCAGCTTAGCGTGATCGACCGGTGTGTAATTACCCTCCGCCATAGCCTTTCTGGCAATAGAGAGAATATTTGGGTTCTTTGGTGGTCGTACTGGTTGCTTCTTACCCATTCCTCACTATGGTAACTGAGTTACCATTGATTGTCAATCGAACTTTACCTGTGTTTAGAAGAGTCCTGCGCTATTTAATTCATTCTCAGCTCTAAATTATGTCTCAGAATGGGATTTCTTCCAGTTCAACGACTCTCTAAAAATCTTCCATTAATTTTGACAGGAATTGGCTTGGGTTATGAGGGAGGAAAGAATATCACGAGAGAGCAAAAGAAAGAGGGGCTCCAGAAATTCCTGACCCTCTGAAGTCTCAATAAATTGAGGCCATATGAATCTTTCAGACCGTGAAATGGAACGAACTTGCTAGGTTGATTTAGAAGTAAAGTTTGCGTTGGGCATCCGCATTGACGAAAGACCTTTCGACCACTCATCTCTTGGGGTTCCATAGCAGCCTTTTTCGCTCATACCGAAAGGGTATGGCTTTTTTTTAGATTATCTCCACAAGGGCCTTGCTTGCCCCCAAACCCTCAAGTAATGAGTGCTTACTTATACAAAACTCATGTGGGCTCTCTTATAACAATGAAACCTTTTCACAAGGCCCAGCAAATTTCGGCATAAATTCGATCCCTCCACGACAAAGAACAAGAAGAGTGCTACAACGCATCGAGGCAAGTGGCTAGGGGTTTACTATCCTGATTTCGTTTATTAAGAATCCGTTAGGAAATGGTGTTGAAATGGGACTAAAGTCATGGCACCTTACTTGCTTTATAAATGCTTGGCTCCATTTTGGGACCAGGTAAGTGATTGAATTAGTTATTTAATTTTAGAAGCTTTAGGGCACTAAAAAGTTTAAAAACCATACAAGGAAAGGGAAAACAGTGAAAAAACAAATTTTAATGTCACTGATTTTAGCGGGGTCTATGGTAACGGTAGCTCACGCTCAGGAAGAATCACAAAGCGCTAATACCAGCACTTTGAAGGCATCTGACGTTCAAAATGCTACGGAGAAAAAAGATGATATTGATCAGGAGATCACGAATGCTCGAATGCGTTCTGAGTTGGGATCTAAGTCTCAGTGGTCT
>JBCECD010000369.1:0-4161 GCA_039206745.1 Bdellovibrio sp.
TCACCATCACAACCCATGAGATCAAAGAACGTCTCTGGCCCCAAGCCGACGACAAGCTTTACAGTTCCAATCGCTTGTAAAAATCCAAAACCTGGGAGTCCACGATCACTGAACGTGGACTCCACCCAATCAAATGCAGGCCTTCTGAAGAACGCAGACGACTTAAAGCCACATACGCATGCCCCGGCTCCCACAGGGAGCTCAAGTCACACCACAAATCATCCAGGGTCGCCCCCTGACTTTTATGAATCGTCGTGGCGTAAGCCAACGTCAGCGGAAACTGGATCACTGATGCCATGATATTACCTTCTGCATCTTGCAAGCCAAATGAAACTTTATCCACCTGCACTTCACGGCCATTGTCTTTTTTCACCATGATCTTATCCACGGCGATATCCACAACTGTGCCGCGCGTGCCATTCACCCAGCGCTTCTGAGGATCGTTCTGCAAAAACATCACCCGACATCCCAACTTCAATACCAGTTTGACGGGAACAGGAGCGGTCTTCATCAAAAAATCAATGTGCTTTTCCGAACCAAAATAAATAGAGTCGAGGGTCACCTCTTCCTCTTCAATTTTATGCAGCTGCACTTGATTGAATTTCTCCGACTGAATCTTGCGAGGAAACAAACGGGTGCCGGGATGATCTTCGTTGTGCTCTCGCACGTGGGAATTCAAAAACTCCTTCACTCGTGGTGTCACCAAACCATGACGAACATCGCTGAGAATATCCAAAAAGGTATTCTCCGAAACGCGCTGATTATGGGACAACATCGCCGAACGAAATCCACTCTGATTCCAAACGTTATTAAGAAAACACCAATCCCGTTTTCCTGTCTGAGTCACTGGCGGCAATTGTGCAAAGTCACCCACAGCAATAATACGCATGCCTCCCCAAGGCAGCTTAGACTCACGCGCCTTTTGAGCAAGAGCCTCCGCCACCATCAAGGCCTGCCCCGGAATCATGGAAATCTCGTCAATGACGACTCCCTCCACTTTACGCAGGCGAGAGGTCAATCGCTTGTCCTTCAACCCACGATCGAAAGTAGCCTGAGGGCCACCCTCCATGATACCCAAACCAAAAAAACTGTGAAAAGTTCTGCCACCCAAAAGAACCGCGGCAGCTCCCGTGCTGGCAAGGATAGGCATCTCTTTCGAGTCCACTTCTTTCATATACTGACGAATCAAAAAACTTTTCCCGCTACCAGCCCCACCGGTTAAAAAAACATTTTCGCCGGAGCGAAGCAGATCCAGGGCCTGTGACTGTTCAGAAGAAAGTTCGAAAGAAAGAGCTTTTGTCATGTGTATCTTTACCAGATACCCGAGATCAGGAGGGCTGACAACTAGACCACTTAACGCCCTCGATCATGGCATAAAGCTTTGCAATATGTGCGAGGGCCTCTACCATAAGTGGATATTTACCAACTCTTAACTGTGGGACTTTTATGAAAAAGATCTATATTCCATTGTTCATTTGGGCCATTTCCTCAGGAGCGTGGGCCCAAGCTCCTTCCTCAGAAATTCCGCTCAAGCGAGAATTCAAACCCGACATAACAGTCAATCCCTGTGACGACTTTCACAAGTATGTCTGCGCTCCGGTGGAGGCTTCTTTTAAGTTGCGCCCAGATCGCAGCAGCCACACCTTTTCCTTCAATGATTCTCAAGAAAAAATTCTGAACATCAAAAAGAAGTTCATGAAGGAACTGCCTCTGAAAAAAGATCTCGACAGTCGCACCGAGCAGATTCGTGACTTTTATCTTTCCTGCATGAATGCACCGGAAAAAGCGAAAGATGAAAAGTCGTGGGTTTCCGCCATCACTCGTGAAGTCGAAGCCCTCAAAGATCTGCCAGCACTGATTCAATATTCACATTCGCATCTGCCGCAAGGTTATGGTGAGTTGACTTCTTTGTGGGCCTCTTCCAATCTCGATGACCCTAAAAAGATGGATGCCATGCTTTACGCCAACTTCATGCAGCTGCCTGATCATAAATATTATGAACAAGCTGAAATTATCAGCGAGTACAAAAAGATTCTGACCGCCTTTTTACAAAATGTTTATCCACAAATCAAAAAATCCCAAGCAACCAAAAGAGCGGAACAGATTATCGCCCTCGAGCAAGACTTCATCAAAGTCTTCCCAGATCGAGCTGTTCGCCGGCAGCGCTGGAGCGAAAGACGCGTCAGCCCTCAAGCCGACCTTGTAAAAAAATATCCTCACCTCCAGCTGAATATGATCTTTAAAGACATCCCCCCGGAACTGGTTATCAACACTCCTGTTCCCGAGTCTTTGGATTTCTTGAATACAAACTTTGAGAAGTATGCGATTCAAACCTGGAAGGACTTATACCTCTACAAAGCAGCGTCCTCGGAAATGGACGATGCTTATCAGAAGTATTATAAAATGCGTTTCAACTTTAATAAAAAGTATTTTGGTGGACCGGAAAAAAGACCTGATCGCGGTGAACGTTGCACAACAGCTGTCACAGATTATTTTATGAAGGAGCTGGACGCCGCTCTCGTAGACCAGGTCTTCCCTACTTTTGACGAAAGCAAAATTCAAGAGGTGGGTGCTCGCATTCGCCAAAGTATTATTGACGGTCTGAATGCCAACAAGTGGTTGTCGAAGGACGGTAAGAAAGCGGCCTTAGCTAAAATTAAAAATGCTCGCTTGCAGCTGGTCAAACCTCACACTGACAAAGAGTGGGACTTCGTACCCCAAAGAACTTATTCCAAAAATCAGTATATGAAAAACCTCGTCATCTACAATGAGGCGCGCTGGGCCCAAACCATGAAAGAACTGAGAGAGCCTGCCAATCAGGATGCTTGGGCGATGGGACCTCTCACGATCAACGCCTATTACAGCAGCAACGAAAACAAATTCGTTTTGCCTATCGGAATTCTTCAATATCCCTTCTACGACAAGGATGGCTCCGTCATTGAAAATCTCGGCGCCGTCGGAGCCGTGATCGGCCATGAGTTGGGTCATAGTATTGATGACAGCGGCTCTAAGTTCGACGCCGAAGGCCGCCTGAAGCAATGGATGAGCACCAAAGACATCATGGAATTCAATCTCCGTGGTCAAAAGATGATTGATCAGTTCAATAATATTGGTCACGATGGCAAATTGACTTTAGGTGAGAACGTCGCTGATTTGGTTGGATTGACCTTTGCCTATAATGCGGCTTTTCCGAAAGACGAAGGTTCGTTAGAAGATAAGAAAAATTTCTTTATCGCCTATGGCAGAGTATGGTGCTCCGTCATCAGACCCGAATACGCAAAGCTTTTATTAAAAACCGATCCACATGCCGCAGGAAAAGCGCGCATCAACGAACAAGTCAAACATCAACCGGGTTTTGCCGAAGCCTTTCAGTGCAAAGCTGGCGACAAGATGACATTGCCAGAGGATCAAAGAATCAAGATCTGGTAGTCAATGAGACGAGCGGGGCGACTTCTCACCATGGGGAGGTCGGTGCCGATGCAAAGCCCCGCTCCTGTTCATTTTATAAATCAAAAAAAGTCCGGCAAAGACAATCGCAAAGAATATGATAACAACGAACAAGCTGATCATACAGAGCCTCCTCTGAGATCAGCTTGCCACACTTCACTCTTTCTCCCTACAAAATGCAGAGAGCTTTGCCCAGTCACATGTTCAAAGTGAACAAGTTTCTTAGTAACAAAGAGTCGCACCTTGTTCTGGACTGCATCCAGGCCATGATGTTGATTTGCAGTTTGTATTCTCAGGAGTTTTCCATTTACCCTCAGCCATACAAGCCTGCCAATAGTCACTTTCCACATCAGATGCTTGAACGCTGAAGTCTGCAACTGCGTCTTGCATCATACGACGAGCCTGAGCTGTCGAAATGTCCAGGCTCAAAGCCATTTTCGCCAAAGAAGAATCCGCAGGAACACTTCTGTTAGCGATCGAACGAATATCTTTTTCTTCAAAACCGATGCGAGAAAATGCATTCAATCCTTCGACGGAAACTTGAGAGAAAGCTTCTTGAATTTTTTCAGCCGCTGCCAGACTGATTTGATGGCGGTTTGCAAATTGCGCAACTTCGGATTCTGCTCCCACATTTGCTTCCACATCATGGCGACAGTGGTATCCTCTGCATTCACGATAACGTGGAGGACGACGATCATGATGGTGGTGATGGCC
>JBCECD010000370.1:0-4085 GCA_039206745.1 Bdellovibrio sp.
CATAAGTAATTACAACAGTTCATATTCATGAGTGCTGAGATTTAAATTCTGGTCCTTCAGAAAGGCAGCGCGGTGTTGAGTATCTAAAATTAAAGAGCCTGCTTTAAGGCGACTGGCACTGGCGGCAACTGTTTTTTTTGAGCGTCGGATGAGGCTTTTCATACGAGCTACAAGTTCTCGGGCTTCGAAGGGCTTAGGTAAGTAATCGTCAACTCCCAACTCGAGTCCTAGAACTTTATCGGAAGTTTCTCCACGAGCTGTCAGCATCAGGATAGGGAGATCACTGAATCCACGGATTTTTTTGCAAACCTCAAAGCCATCCATCTCAGGCAGCATCACATCCAGAATAACAGCCTCGAATTTGTCGCGCCGTAGAGCTTGAAGAGCTTCCGACGGTAAAACAAATTGAGTGAGTTCCAGTTCAAATTGACTGAAATACTGTTTGAGCAGTTCACCTAATTTACGATCGTCGTCGATCAGGGCGATGCGGTTCATACAACCATCTTAATGGAAAGAGCAGTTTTGTGAAAGACATTATCTCAAGTGAATTCAGCTGGTTACAATTTGTTACAATCATTAATATTCCAGCAACCATTTCGGCCTCCGTTGGCGTTAAATTGGATTTCAGAACCACGCTTCCCAGGAGGAAAAAATGAGAACTCGTAGAAAATGGTCCAAGGCTTTAGGTATATTGTGTGCAGCAGCTGGAATCGGCGCCATGACGGCCTGTCATCGCAGTCCCGAAGAGCGGATCGCCGCTATGACAGAAAAAATAGCGGATAAGTTGGATTTCAATGAACAACAAAAAGCTCTTCTTAATGATATTGCTAATGAGATGAAGAAAGATTTTGCCGCTGAAAAAGAAACACGTCTGTCCATGAAGAATGAATTTAAAAGCATGATTCTGGCCGATGAATTGAATAAAGCACGTATCAAAGAAGTCATTAAAGAACGTCAAGATCGTATGAATACCAAAGTCGACAAATATGTCGATAAAGTCGCGGCCTTGCATAAAACCCTCACTCCCGAGCAAAAAAAAGAATTGATCGACAAGATCGAAAAAATTCAAAAGAGATGGGAGTAGTCCGTGTACTTCGTCCTGTTTTCTCAAACGCTGAACTCTTCGAGAGTTCAGCGTATTGAGGTTGCATCACGTCCAATCAAGTCTCGTAAGAAAAAATGCAAAAGTCTTGTTAGATTACCAGCTCAGGTTATCACTCGCCGTCTCGATGTCCTCACTCCGAAGCAGAAAGATATTTAATGGGATAACTGTGGAAGGCTCTTCCATGGGATTTAGAACGAAGTGAATAGGGGTGCATAAGAGGTTTTGACATCAGTGAAAAGACGGCGGGGAGCGTAATGAGATGATTTATGACGAAGCTCTGTTGTTCTCATTAGTTTTCATGAAAAAGAGTGTAAAACAATTGATCTTAGCTGAGTTTTTTATAGAATTCATGGGGACACTATAAGGACATAAAACTTTTGTGCTCTTTGAGGCTGCTGTCTATTAACGAGGAAAATCGGAGTATTCGATGTTTAAAACAAGTTTTATTTTTTCAGCAATGTTTTTATCTGCGCCTATGGTCTTTGCAGAAACTCAGACGATAGTTGTGCGTTGCACTCCTGCTAATGAAGTCACTATCAATCGCTTCTCATTAGAGGGCGCGTTCACTGTGAACGAAGATTTGAAAGCTGAGGGTGTGGTTTCTTTCACGCGGACTTTACGGGGACCACAGAGCCCTGCGGAAAATTTTCATGAAGCCAAGGTTGTTGGCACAGTGAAAGTCTATGCAGCAGGAGAACTCTATAGTAAAGAAGTGCTCAGTGTACAGGTTGCGACCGCAGAAGAGTCAGCGCAGCGATTTAATTTGATGTTGGATGTGGCTCATCCTACGAGCTCGACTTTGAAGGTTCAGGATATTTTCTACAAAGCTCAGTGTTCACGTATTCAATAGTTTTACCGAGGCTTCCTGACAGATTTTATGTGTTAGGAAGCTGTGCTGGCTATAGAGACCTGCGGTCGCAGAAATCTCATAGCATGGAAATTCAAGCCAACAGAGTGCTTTCATAAAGCATGCTGACAATATACACATTACAAATGACAACCTCCTGGTCCTGTATCGAGGCAGCACTATAATCTTGTCGTATTCGACTCTCCAATCAGGATTATTGCTTCTCAGCTGAGTGATATGTACTCTTTATAAAATGCCTGAGGAAGGCCTCGACGGTTATATCCTGGAAGTCTCTCATACGAGAAAAAATAAGAGGGTTTATGGAAGCCAATATTACGAAGACACCTGAAATAGTCACACGCCCTAAAAGTTATTTTATCTATCTCGAAAAGACAGGACCTTTTCAGGTCACGGCCAAGGCTGCTTGGCATGAGTTTTGGGTGAAAGCAACCAATACTGTTGATGAAGCTCAGATCACTTCGGTTTTGGATATGAGTAAAGTCGATATTACAAAACCTAATGAGTCAGGAAATATCTTTCGTGCTGGTGTGACTTTGAAGGCGATGCCAAGCAAGATTCCTGATGGGCTGCGCATGCGTGAGGTGATGGCGGGGAAGTATGCTAAGTTTGTTCTGACGGGGTCTTATGAGCAACTTCCTCACGCTTTTCCTCAGATTTTTATTATTCTTGCAGAAGCAAAAATAAGAGTGCGTGATGAGTACTGTGTTTCGGTTTATGTGAATTCACCTGAAAAAACATCTGAAGATAAACTTCTTACGGAGATTTTTATTCCTGTTTAAGAGCGCGTGATAAATGATGAAGTGACCGTGAGTCTTTGATTTTGGTAAGACTTTAGTTGAGGACTAGAGTGCTTAGTGAGTTATCGGGTGAGCATAACCTAACAAAGAAAAGTGGTGTTGAACTAGGGGACTGTAACATAAGTAAACATAGCCCCCTGTAGAATTTCTTTGTCAAGATACAGGAAACATGCTGGAATTTACCAAATCATCATAGGAGGATGAAGAATGTCACGTTTCAAGAGTGTCGTACCCGCTTTGCTGCTTGTATGCGCGTTGCCGGTAATGGCTCAGCAAAAAAAAGCTGTTGTTGATCAATTTTCAGGTGCTGGCTATGGCTTGGCAGGTTGTGGTTTGGGCTCTATTCTGTTTGGTCCGAAGCCAGGTATGGTTCAAGTGCCTTCTGCTACCACAAATGGCACTTATGGTAATCAAACTTTCGGTATTAGTTCTGGAACGTCCAACTGTGATATTCCTCGCATGGGACAAACTGCAGCAGTTTATCTTGAGTCCAACAAAGAGGTTGTGATGAAAGATGCTTCTCGTGGTGAAGGTGAAACTTTGGCAAATCTTGCATTGCTTTACAACTGCAAAGACACAGCATTGTTTTCTCAAAAGGTTCAGTCTAACTATAGAACAATCTTTGGTACGACTGACAGTTACGAGCAATCTCGTCAAATGTTGAACACTATCAAGTCTGACAGTGAACTGTCTCAGGCATGTAAAATTTAATTGAGGGGTTAAGATGAAATACTTTACATTTATCGCGGTTCTTGTTTCTGGTGTGATTGCTTATGCGGAAGCTCCAATTGGACCTGCAGGTTGCGGTTTGGGAAATGTGATGTTGCAAGATCAATCTCAGGTTCTGGCGGCAACAACAAATGGAACTTCTGGCACTCAGACATTTGGTATCAGTTCTGGTACTTCTAATTGTGTTGATAGCTCTAAAAGAGTTCAGCTGGAAAACTTTGTCGAAGCAAATAAAGTGGCTTTGAATAAAGAAGCAGCTCGTGGCGAAGGTACGACACTGGCAGGTTTGAACCAAGTTTTGGGTTGTTCTAATAACATCGCGCCTGTTTTGAAAGATCACTACAAACAAATTTTCAATACAGAAAGTACGAAAGATATCTCTGCTAAAATCGCTATAGTGGTTGAAAATAACCCTATGTCCTGCGGTATCTAATTGTTGAATCGCAAAGTTAATTCGGCGAAACTGGGCTGCATGGATAGTCATGCAGCCTTTGTTTTTTTTAGTTTTTTGTTTTTGAATATTCTTATTCCTCCATCCGGATGGGCTTTGAGTGAAGATGAAGCTGCAACAACTCCTGAATGGGTG